>JABDQK010000349.1 GCA_013042255.1 Flavobacteriaceae bacterium
GACACATGGCATTGGTGGTAATCGGACTGTAGTAGTATACTTCGTCGTTCGCCATTTCCTTCAGGATAGGTCTTATCTCTACCTGATTCTCCAACTGCCTTTTAAAGGCTATGATATAACCTTGTTCTTCATCTGAGGCTTTATTTTCCTGATTTCTGGGTTTATCAGAAACACGATTGATCCTCACATTATTCATGATCGCAACACTATCTGTTATCCCGGAAGCATTGACCTTGCAAAATGAAATCGCCCCTTCGGGTCCTTTCTCCTGAATGGCCTTAATGAGTTTTTTCCCCAGTGCCCCCTGTGCTGCTGCACTTATGCTGGCTCCATTTTCAAGGTAGAATTCTGCTCTGGGAAAAAAGAAATCTTCCTCCTCCCCGATGGTTGCATTTTTCCCTTTTCCTTTTCCTTTACCTTTACCCATGCCTTTTCCTTGTTGATGCTTGTTTTTTCTGTGGGCCTCGTACCATTCGGGTTGTGGGATTTCTGTTTCATAGAGATAGGAAGCGATGTCTTTAACCTCCTCTTCTGTATAGGGTTGATAAGGCATAATTCCAAATTTTCTCACCGCCCCGTGCATCTTCACCTTTTCAGGCTGAGGGTCGTTCAGCCAGTTGAGAAGGGCTTCCGTAAATTCTTCCTTGCTTGTCTGCTCCTCAATATAATGCCACTTAACGGCTACCATGGGTGGGGCAATCATGTTTTCTTCGGAAGCAACCGGACTATGGCAGATATAGCACTCATTTTTTACGATCTCCTTCCCGGGAATCAGTGATGCATCCATTGCTAATTCTGCCCCTTCGCCTTCCATTCTCTGATATTCCTTTTTGGCATCTTTGCAGGAAAAGAAAAGAAGTGTAACCAAACCTATTATCAGTAATCGCATAATTTATTTATCTCAGGCCTTAAATGTAGTTAGAAACGAAAAGATAATCCCGAAATCATTTCCATTTCAGAATTCCTCCTTTGAGGTCATATACCTTTTCAAAGCCCATTTTCACTAATTTATTTGCCGCTTTTAAACTTCTGTTACCCGATCTGCAGTACAGGTAAACGGGTTTCGATTTATCGAGCTTTTCGAAGCCTTCCTTAAAAGCCCAGGAGTTAAAATAATCAATGTTCAAAGCTCTTGCAATATGACCTCCTTTAAATTCCCTGGGGGTTCTTACATCGACCAATTGAACATCATTGTTGTTAACGGCTTTTTTATACGCATCAACTTCAAGAACTTCTACTTTTGAAGAGAAGTCATTTTTTGAATTTAAAATTTTACTGAGGACTGACATGATATTTGATTTTGTATTTTGGAAAAATGGGGGCAGCCTTAGCTAGAAGACTACCCCCTCAACAATCCAACCAAAAAAACTAATTCTATAATAAGGTGGTGGGGCATATATATTCTGATCTCTCAATCTCGGTTTCAAGTATGCCGTCAAATCCATCGGAAACGTCCCTGAAGTTTTCCCAGCCCCTTTGCTGCAGTATGGATGCGGCAATCATACTGCGATATCCACTTCCACAATGAAGGATAAATGGTTTGTCTTTCGGAAACTGAGCCAGATGGCTGTTAATTTCATTCAAAGGAACGTTGATGGCGCCTATCACATGCTCCGAATCGAATTCACTCTTTTTCCTCACATCGATAATCAGCGGTTCTGAGGATTTGTATTCCTTCTCCAATTCTTTAGATGTTAAACGGGCTATAGTTTCATACTCCTTTCCCTTCTTTTTCCAGGCTTCAAAACCGCCTTTTAAGAATCCAATGGTATGATCGTATCCCACTCTCGATAGACGGGTAATTGCCTCTTCTTCTTTCTCGGGATATGTAATCAACAGGATTTGTTGTTTTACATCAGGGATCATCTCCCCTACCCACATGGCAAAACTTCCATCCAGCGCAATATTGATGCTGTTAGGCACATGTCCTTTTGCGAAATCTTCAGCATCCCTGGTATCAAGCATCACAGCATCAGTTTCATTGGCAGCGGCCTCAAAGGCTTCAGGGGTCATTGGCGTTTCTCCCCTCTGTATTACTTCATCAAGACTTTCGTACCCTTTAATATTCATCAGTACATTCTGAGGAAAATACCCTGGCGGAGTAGTCAATCCTGTCAATAGCTCTTTGATGAATTCCTCCTTGGTCATATCGGCCCTGAGGGCGTAATTAACTTTCTTCTGATGTCCGAGGGTATCTGTGGTTTCTTTGCTCATCATCTTACCACAGGCAGATCCTGCTCCGTGGTTCGGATATACGATCAGGTCATCCGATAGGGGCATGATTTTATTTCTGAGAGAATCGAACAAATGCCCTGCCAGTTTCTCTTCTGTAAGGTCAGAAATAACATGCTGTGCCAGGTCTGGTCTTCCCACATCACCGATAAACAAAGTATCTCCAGTAATAATTCCGTGTTCCTCGCCTTTGTCATCAATGAGGAGGTAGGTAGTACTTTCCATAGTATGACCCGGTGTATGGATTACTTTCACCTGGTAATCTCCAACTTTAAATACCTGTCCATCTTCAGCAACCGTGGCTTCGTATCCTGGTTTGGCGGTTGGCCCGAAAACAATTTCCGCCCCTGTTTTCTTCTTGAGATCTAAATGTCCGCT
The DNA here is from genome assembly GCA_013042255.1 of Flavobacteriaceae bacterium. Lineage (GTDB taxonomy): Bacteria > Bacteroidota > Bacteroidia > Flavobacteriales > Flavobacteriaceae > Muriicola. The sequence goes on from JABDQK010000349.1 coordinate 2,611, forward strand.
TACAAAATCGGCATGAAAATGAGTTTCAAAAACGTATTTAATCTTCGCTTTATCTTTTTTTGCTCTTTCAATATACGGCCCTACTTCCCTTAGGGGGTCAAATATGGCTGCTTCGCCTTTACTTTCAAGGTAGTAAGCTGCGTGGGCTAAACATCCTGTATAAATTTGCTCTACTTTCATTCTAGTTTTTTTATTGATCTTTTTCTTAACTCCCTTAAAATTAGGCATATCGACTGGTAAGAATAGTGACTTAAGTTACAAAAGTGCCAAAACGGGAAACTCCGTCCTATGATAATTGTCAGTACTCAAAACCGATCAGGTCCAAAGTTCTTTTACCAGAATATAGATACCCATAATCAGGACAAACCAGCCAAAAGATTTTTTTAGCTTGCTACCTTCAATGAATTTGTTCAGCCATACTCCTAAAATGATTCCGACGAGGGAAAATGCAGTAAAACTCAATAAGAATATCCAATCGATTTCCATGGTTTCCACATCCCCTATAAACCCGATCAAGGACTTAATAGCTATAATCAGTAAGGATGTCGCGACTGCCTTTTTCATAGGTAGTTTCGCCAGCATTACCAGGGCCGGAATGATAAGAAAGCCTCCTCCTGCTCCTACAATCCCCGTAATAACTCCAACAACAAATCCTTCGAGAATGATCATGGGGTAGTTATACTTAACAACGGCATCCTCATCGTCACAATTCTTACACTTTCCCTTGATCATAGAATAGGACGCCAACAGCATAATAATGGCAAAAAATACCATGATCCCAATATCACGAGTAACGGTAAATGATCCCACCTGAAACAGGAATTCCGGAATAGCAGGGACGAGGAACCGCCTTGTGAGATAAACAGCTATAAACGCAGGAATGGCAAAAACAATAGCCGTCTTAAAATCGACCAACTTCTTCCTTACATTCTGCAAGGCCCCTGTCAGGGAGGCTACGCCTACAACAAAGAGGGAGTATGCTGTGGCAACCACAGGATTAATACCCAATAAATAAACAAAAATTGGTACAGTGAGGATAGATCCTCCTCCTCCGATAAGGCCCAGTACAATTCCTATGATCAGGGCACCAATATATCCCAGTATCGATGTTATTTCCAAAGTATGTAATTATGACGGCAAAAGTACGTGGTAATAGTTGCCCCGGTCGTAACTCAGGTTACAGACAGACATTATAGATGGTTCTTCTAAGTTGAAATAGAAAAGCCCTTGTTATATTTAAGGAGAACATGACAATCATCATTTTATATAAAAAGAGGATTTTCTAGATTGAAGCATATTTCAAAGTCTGTTCTTATGAAAAACCTACTCTACGCCACTGATTTTTCTGAAAATTCGATCCCTGCTTTTCATTTTGCTTCGATGCTGAGTGAACGACTCAAGGCAAAATTACATGTACTCCATGTTTATGATATGAAAGCGACCTTTATCAGCACTGTAAGCCTTACGTATGGAAAGCGTGAAGAAATAATGTATAAGGAGCAGCTTG
>JABDQK010000004.1 GCA_013042255.1 Flavobacteriaceae bacterium
CTGGAAATGATCAGGGAACTGGGCTATTGTTCCGGAATAGAGAACTATTCCAGATACCTCGATGGCAGGGAGCCGGGTACACGCCCGTTCTGTCTTCTGGATTATTTTCCGGAAGACTACCTGATGATAGTGGATGAAAGTCATGTTACCATTCCCCAGGTGCACGCAATGTACGGAGGAGACAGATCGAGAAAGGAAAACCTTGTGGATTACGGTTTTCGCCTGCCGGCAGCTATGGATAACCGTCCTCTGAAATTTGAAGAATTCGAGGCCTTGCAGGGACAGACGATATTTGTAAGTGCCACCCCGGCAGATTATGAACTGCAACATAGTCAAGGGGTATATGTGGAACAGGTGATAAGACCCACGGGGCTACTCGATCCTGAAATTGAAGTTCGTCCAAGTAAGAATCAAATTGACGATTTGGTAGAGGAAATTCAGCAACGGGTTGAAAAAGATGAACGTACACTTGTCACCACTCTTACAAAACGTATGGCCGAAGAACTTGCCAAGTATCTGACAAGGATCAATATCCGTTGCCGCTATATTCACAGTGATGTGGATACGCTTGAACGTGTTGAGATAATGCAGGACCTGAGAAAAGGGATTTTTGATGTGTTGATAGGGGTCAACCTTTTGAGAGAAGGACTGGACCTGCCGGAGGTTTCCCTGGTAGCCATTATCGATGCCGACAAAGAAGGTTTTCTGCGCAGCAACCGTTCCTTAACTCAGACCGTAGGTAGGGCTGCGAGACATTTAAATGGGAAGGCCATTATGTATGCTGATAAAATTACCGCCAGTATGCAAAAGACCATTGATGAGACAAAGTATCGCAGGGAGAAGCAAACAAAATACAACCTGGAAAACAACATTACGCCTACCTCATTGAATAAAAGCCTGGATAATGCCCTTGCTAAGAATTCGGTATCTACTTATCACTTTATCAAAGAGGAACGAAGGGCAGCTGAACCGGATATGGAATACCTGACGGCAGACCAACGCGAAAAAATGATTCGGACCAAGCGAAAAGCGATGGAAAAAGCAGCAAAAGAACTCGACTTTATGCTGGCGGCACAATTAAGGGATGAAATAAAAGTCCTGCAGAAACAGGAATAAGGTAAATTCCAATATGAAAAATCCCCTGCTAATTACACTTCTTTTTTGCTGTATTGCTCCATTTCTAAATGGTCAAAAACTATCAGGATCAGAGATAAGAGCAATTGCTCATGATGAGTTTTCCGGGGGAGTGGAAGAATTAATTGAATTCCTTAAACTTTCGAATATCGGCAGTGATCCGGAGCAGGTAGCCCAAAACCTGGAGTGGTGCCGGGATCGATTTAATCGTCTCAGTTTCGATACTCAGATAATCAAAACCGAAGGAGCTCCATTACTCTTTGCGGAGAAGATGATCTCGGATGATAAGAAAACAATACTTTTTTATCTGCAGATCGACGGCCAACCGGTGGATCCTTCAGAATGGGACCAGGCCGACCCATTTATTCCTGTGATTAAAGAAAAGGACGAAAAGGGTATGTGGAAGCCTGTTTCATGGGATCGGAGTATACCCCTGCAATCAGATTGGAGGATATTCGGCAGGTCAGCTTCTGATTCCAAGGGTCCGGCTATGGCTTTTATCACTGCCCTCGATTATTTTCATCAGAAATCTCTGGAAACAGCATGGAATATCAAAGTGATTATGGATTTCCAGGAAGAGCTGGGCTCTCCTACCCTGGCACGTGCTGTTGAAGAAAATAAGTCCCTGCTGGATGCAGACATGGTACTAATAATGGACGGTACGCGCCATATTTCCAATTGGCCTACCCTTACCTATGGTGCCCGTGGTATTGCAACGGCTACCATAAAAATATTTGGTCCTTCGAGTCCTCTGCACAGCGGGCAATACGGGAACTATGCCCCCAATCCGGTATTTGCTGCTTCGCGCTTTATTGCCAGTTTGAAAGACGAAAAAGGGCGTGTTCTTATCCCCGGGTTTTATGATGGAATCGTCTTATCAGATCAAGATAAAATTGCGCTAAGATCTTTACCAGAAAATGAAGATAGCCTCAAAATGCGGCTGGGTATTTCAAAAAGCGAAGCCGTAGGCAACAACTATCAGGAATCGCTGCAGTACCCGTCCTTAAATATTCGTGGGTTACGCTCGGCCTGGGTAGGGAAAGAAGTGAGAACCATTATTCCGGAGGATGTGGAAATTGAAATAGATATGCGACTGGTACCTGAAACTCCTGGGGAACGTATGGTGCAATTACTGGAAGGGCATTTGAGAAAAGAAGGTTTTTATCTGGTCGACAGTATTCCCACTGCCGAAGAAAGGAGTGTTCATCCAAAAATTGCCAGCATGAAATATCGGCTGGGATCACAGCCCTTTCGAACAGATATGAATTCAGAAACAGGGGAGTTCCTAAATCGGGCACTTGGGAAAGTATTTGGAAAAAAGGTTGTCAATATGAGAACCACAGGCGGTTCCCAACCTATAGCTCCTTTTGTAAAAACAATGGATGTCCCTGCGGTTTCGATAAGAATCCCGAATCCGGATAATAGTATTCATGCACCAAACGAAAATTTGCGACTGGGAAATTTCCTTGAAGGAATAATGATGTGTATGGCCATACTCAATGAACCGCATTAAAAAAGGTACCCCAATAATATGAGGTACCTCTCAACTAACCAAACAAACCAACCATTATGAAAACCCGTAGAACGGGTCAAGCATAATTTCTTTTATTCTTATTTACCAATTTCAATCATGCGTTTTGGCTTTGGCAATGCCTCCTCCTTCTTAGGGAGGTAAAGAGACAGAATCCCTTCCTTGTAGGTTGCCTTGATTTTATCACTGTCTACAGTGTCTGGCATGGTGAAAGATCGCTTGAAAGACGAATAAGAAAATTCTTTTCTTGTATAATTTTCTTCCGTTTTTTCATTTTCGGATTTACTTTCCATAGAGATGGTAAGTACGTCCTTGTCGACTTCTACATTGAAATCTTTTTTGTCTTTTCCGGGGATTGCCAATTCAAGATTGAATCCCATATCATCTTCTTTGATGTTTACGGCGGGAAGGGTAGCTACATAATTTTCACTTCCGCCCATCCAATCTGGCCTGAAGAATTCGTTCATCAGGGAAGGTAACATTCCGGTGTTTCGTGTTATAATGCTCATGACTTTATGATTTTAAGGTTAAACTTTTATTCTTTACTCCCTTTAGAACAAATGATATACCAACTGAGATTATCTGTCTTTTTGACATTTTCATTCACTACAATGCTGCCTTATTGACATGATATACAGACGCTTAGGAAGATTGTACAGAGAAATTCTAGTGAAATGAAATCCTCGTCAGAAAATGACAGAAAAGGCTGTCTTTCTTATCCTTTTCCAATACCTTGTCTGAAATTAGAATCTAATGACAAATAACGATATCCTTAAAAAGTTACGGGTGGCCCTGCAGTTGAGGGATGATGAAATTGTCGATATCCTGGCACTTGTCGATTTTCGTATCTCCAAAGCTGAAATAGGGGCCTTTTGCAGGAAGGAAGGGCATCCGAAGTACAAGGAATGCGGAGACCAGGTCCTGAGGAATTTCCTCAACGGTTTGGTACTGCATTTACGAGGGCCAAGGGAGGAGTCTACCCAAGTTAAAGGAAAGAGTGACAGTGGAACTAAAAGTAAGACCACAGGAGCTTCAAAACCGAGAAAAAGCAAATTTACCGGCCTGGGATCCGTTCCTTATAAAAATAAAAAAGGCCCCAAGAAAACTTAGGGCCTTTTAAGTTAACAGCAGTGTTCATCCTGTGATCCTCACAGGGACCGTGAACATAGTTCCTTCTTTTGACACGGGTATCTCAACCGTTTTGTAATTGAGTCGACTCTTGACAAATCGTTCCAAAACTTCATCCTCCGTATCCACAGAGATCACGACGATCTCATTTTTGTGGTTCAGGGTAAACAATACCTTCGCAGTAAGGTCTTGTTCCTCAAGCACAAAGGTGTTGTCCTTTAAAAGATCTCCGATCTGAATCGCGAGTTCTTTGTTGGGATCTGTAGATTCAAAATCATTTGCAAAAAGATTCCCGGCTGAAAAAAGAATGGCCGCTACGAGCATTACAGGTAATTTTCTCATGATTTGTTTGTTTTTTGATTAATAATTAGATTGATGATTTGTTATAAAAGACGATTGTATTTTAAGGATGTTACAATTATTTCAATGATTAACATATTTTTAAGCAATTTGACTGCTCAAAGATACCTGAGAATGACAACTGAAAAAACCTCAGATCCGATCCTTAACTCAAGCTTAAAAACAATTACAATGATCTAACATCGGCATAAAAAAAAGGAGATGTTTGGTTAACATCTCCTTCTATTTAATAGGTTGACCGACTTATAACTACGCCAGTACTTCTTTTACTTTATCAGCCGCTTCCTGGAATTGTACGGCAGAATGTACAGCCAATCCGGAATTATCAATTATCTCCTTGGCCAGTTCGGCATTGGTTCCCTGAAGACGTACAATAATTGGAACCTTGATAGCATCACCCATATTTTTATAGGCATCAACCACCCCTTGTGCAACACGGTCGCAACGAACAATCCCACCAAAAATATTTATGAGTATTGCTTTTACATTCGGATCCTTGAGGATAATCCTGAAAGCTTCTTCCACCCTTTTAGCATCTGCAGTTCCTCCAACATCCAGAAAATTAGCGGGTTCCCCTCCGGCCATTTTAATCAGGTCCATCGTCGCCATGGCAAGTCCGGCACCGTTCACCATACAACCGACATTCCCGTCTAGATCAACGTAGTTTAATCCAACGGCCCTGGCTTCCACTTCAATAGGGTTTTCCTCTCGTAAATCACGCATTTCAGCATACTGCTTTCTTCTGAACAAGGCATTGTCATC
>JABDQK010000011.1 GCA_013042255.1 Flavobacteriaceae bacterium
ATGGAAAACAATGGTCTGGATAATACCAACGGCTGGTGGAATACTCTTGAGGCAGCAGATTTTGACCAGGATGGCGACCTCGATCTCATCGCCGGAAACTGGGGTTTAAACAGTAGATTAAAAGCAAGCAGGGACTTCCCGATCACCCTTTACAGAGCCGATTTTGATGAGAACGGCACCATTGATCCCCTTGTAACATACTTTGAGGGAGGAAAAGAAACCCCTTTTGCCTCAAAAGACGAGCTGGTGAAGCAGATGCCTTTTCTGAATAAGGAATTTCTGTCGTATAAAAGCTTTGCCAGAGCAAATCTGGAGCAGTTGTTCTCAAAATCTGCACTTGATAAAGCTGAAAAAAAGCAACTATATGAACTTAAGAGCATCTACCTTGTGAATGATGGCAAGGGGAACTTTACCTCTCGAGAAATGCCTCGTATAGCACAGGCCACCATTACACACGACATATTTGTAGACGACTTTGATGGAGATGATTTTCAGGACCTGTTACTCGTGGGAAATACCTATGAAATAAGTACACAATTGGGTAGGTTGGATGCATCACATGGCATAATTTTGCTAAATGATAAAAAGGGAAATTTTAACTGGATCCAATCCCCAAGGATCAACATATCAGGCCCTGCGAGAGCAATTGAGCGAATCAGAATTAAGGAACAAGACTTTTTAATAATCGGGATCAATAATGCCCCCCCGCTTATGTTTAAATACAAGGAATAAATCCAATGAGAACACTAAGATCAATTCTGCCATTTTTTCTTTGCTGTACACTTCTATTGATGAGTTGTACCTCTGAAAAAAAAGATCAAATGGCTGAAACCGAAACCAAGCCAACACTTTTCAACTTACTTCCGCCTGAAGAAAGCGGCGTTGATTTTGTAAACAAAGTAGAAAATCAAAAGAATTTCAACATCTTCAAATACCGGAATTTCTACAACGGAGGAGGAGTAGCTATTGGAGATATTAATAACGATGGTCTTCCGGATATTTACCTAACCGGAAATATGGTAGAGAACAAGCTCTATCTCAACAAAGGTGACCTGAAATTTGAAGATATCACACTGAAAGCAGGCGTACAGGGAAGTAAACCTTGGTCTACCGGAGTGGTTATGGTGGATATCAATCAGGATGGATTGCTCGACATTTATGTCAGTAATGCCGGAAATATGGAGGGTAATAATCACGATAATGACCTCTATATCAATAATGGAGATCTAACCTTTACGGAAAAGGCAGCCGAATACAATCTGGCACAAACTGGATTCTCAACCCACGCCTCTTTTTTTGATTACGATAAAGACGGGGATCTGGATGCCTATATCCTGAACAACAGTAATATCCCTGTAAGCAGCCTTGGATACGCCGGGCAACGCGAAGTGAGAGCTCAGGACTGGGAAGGTGTTCCCGATATATTTAAAGGAGTTGGTGATATGCTCCTCCGCAACGACAATGGGAAGTTTGTGGATGTGAGTGAAGCTGCCGGTATTTATGGTAGTCTGATCGGTTTTGGACTCGGGGTGATGATCACAGATATCAACAAGGATCTCTATCCCGATATCTATATCTCAAACGATTTTTACGAACGCGATTATCTCTATATTAATAATCAGGACGGTACATTTTCCGAAGAGATCAAAGATTGGACCTCCCATCTGTCCCTCTCGGCAATGGGAATTGATATGGCTGATATCAACAATGACGGCCATGCCGAAATCTTTATTACAGATATGCTTCCCGAAGCCGATGAGCGGGTTAAATCAGTAATGGAATTTGACGGCTATGATGTCTTCAGGCTCAAACAAGACAAAGACTTTTACCAGCAATACATTCAGAACACTCTGCAACTCAATAATGGCAATGGTTCTTTTTCAGAGATTGCCTATTTCAGCGGGGTTGACGCCACGGACTGGAGTTGGGCCGGACTCATATTCGACATGGATAACGATGGCTTCAGGGATATCTTTATCACAAACGGAATCAACCACGATCTTACGGATCTCGATTTTGTCGATTTCTTTGCCAATGAGATCATCCAGAAAATGGCTCTAACCGGAAAGAAAGAGTCTATCGATTCCATTATCAATAAGATGCCGATCAGGCCACAGCCTAATTACGCATATAGGAACAATAAGGATCTAACCTTTGCCAATGCCAATAAGGAATGGGGCTTCGAATTACCAACTATGTCTAATGGAGCGGCTTACGGAGACCTAGACAACGATGGAGACCTCGATCTGGTTATTAACAATGTCAATATGGTTTCCTTTATTTACGAAAACCAGACGGATAGCCTAACAGAGAATCATTATTTAAAACTCAGATTTGAAGGTCCTGAGAAAAATAAGTTTGCTGTAGGTACGGCAGTAAATCTCTACTATGACAACAATGTGGTATACCAGGAACTGATCCCATCAAGGGGATTTCAATCCTCAATGGACTACGAAATGACTATTGGTCTAGGGAAATCGACCTCGGTTGACTCCCTTAGAGTGATTTGGCCCGATGACAAAACCCAGAAAATGGAAAATCTCGAGGCAGACCAGACTGTAAATCTCAGTTATTCCGAGGCCCGGGAAGTATATACGCCCGCTAAGCCGGATGCCATCAAGCCCCTTTTAAAAGAGGTGGAAAATTCAAACTTACTGGCTCACGAAGAAAATAACTACAATGATTTCGACTATGAGGGACTGATATACAAACTGCTTTCTCAGGAAGGACCTGCCCTGGCCATTGGAGATATCAATGGTGATGGTAATGAAGATGTCTTTCTCGGAGGAGCTGCCGGTCAGGAAGCTATGCTTTATGAGCATACGGGTAATGGAAATATCCGACCTATGAGACAAAGCGTTTTCAATGAAGACCGTACTTATGAGGATACAGCTGCGGCTATTTTCGATGCAGACGGAGACGGGGATATGGATCTTATGGTAGGTGCCGGAGGTAATCAGGTTGGAGATGAACGGACCTATCGGGCAAGATTGTACCTGAACGACGGGAAAGGAAAATTCAGTAAGTCGGAACAACAATTACCTTCCACCTTTAAGAATATCTCCACTATTGCTCCTTTTGATTACGACGATGATGGGGATATGGATGTTTTTATCGGCTCGCGAAGTGTGGTAGGCACCTATGGGGTTGACCCTGATCATCTATTCCTTGAAAATCTCGGTAACGCTGAGTTCAAAGATGCCACAGAACGTCTGGCCTATGACCTCAAAGATGCCGGTATGGTCACAAATGCCATTTGGGCAGATATGGATGGTGATTCCCGTAAAGATCTCGTGACCGTTTCAGAATGGGGGACGCCGAGAATTTTCCGGAATTCAGGGAGGCGACTGGCCAAAATGTCCTCTTCCCTCGATAGTCTCGACGGTCTTTGGAATGTGGTGGAAGCCGCTGACCTGGATAATGACGGGGATCTGGATCTTGTCCTTGGGAATCAGGGAGCTAATCTGCATTATAAACCTACACCGGCGAACCCGATGAAGATGTGGATCAATGATTTTGACGGGAATGGTACCATAGAACAGATCGTCACCTTAAGCGAAAATGGGAAAGACTATCCGCTGCATCAGAAAAAAGAGCTTACCAACCAGATCGTCTCTCTTAAAAAACAAAATCTGAAGGCGTCAGAATACGCGCGTAAAACCATAGGTGAATTATGGCCAAAATCTGTTTTTGAGAATTCGATTATGAAAAAATCCGGAACCTCAGAGTCTGTCATTGCCATCAATGAAGGAAATGGCAAGTTTAAAATTAAAACCTTACCCTCCAGGGTACAGTTGTCATGCGTTTGTGGCATCTCATGTGCAGATGTTAATAATGACGGCTACCTCGACCTTATCATGGGTGGGAATAATTTTGAGTTTAAACCGCAGTTTTCGCGTCTCGATGCTAATTACGGCAACGTTCTGTTGGGGAATAAAGAACTGGATTTCAAGTGGGAAGAATACAACAAAAGTGGATTCTTTATCAGGGATGAAATCAAACATATCAAACAATTTAAAGATCGCAATGGCCGTGCCTTTGTAATTGCAGCATTGAATGACACTAAACCCAAGATTTACAGCCTCAATGATTAAAAGAGCAGTTCTTTACAGTCTGGTAGTAATCATGTTCGGGTGTAACCGAAACGGGGGTGATCTTTTTAAAAATCCTCAGGAAGGTGAAACAGGTATTTCATTTAGTAATAGCCTCACTGAGACAGACGACTTAAATATTCTTGACTATCTGTATTTCTATAATGGTGGCGGGGTTGCTATCGGAGACGTCAATGGAGATGACCTTCCTGACATCTTTTTTTCCGGCAACCAGGTAAAAAACAAATTATACCTCAACAAGGGTGATCTTACTTTTGAGGACATTTCAGATAATGCCGGGATAGGCGGAAACAGCAGCTGGAATACAGGGGCTGTTATGGGTGATATAAACGGGGACGGCTTACTTGATATATATATCTGCGCTGTAGTTGGCATAAATGGTTTTAACGGTTATAATGAACTTTATATCAATAACGGAGACCTTACTTTTACTGAAAGTGCAGCAGAGTACGGCCTCGATTTTGACACCTTCAGTTCTAATGCGGCCTTTCTGGACTACGACCTCGACGGGGACCTGGATATTTATCTGTTGAACCATGCTGTACATACCCAGGAATCCTTCGGCAAAGCCGATCTGAGATATAAAAGGGATTTTCAAACCGGAGATAAATTACTGCGGAATGACGGAGATACTTTTGTTGAGGTCAGCGAGGAAGCCGGAATATTTG
>JABDQK010000015.1 GCA_013042255.1 Flavobacteriaceae bacterium
GTGCGTTCCCAACAGTTAGACCGTATCCAGGTTCCAAAGGGCGGAATTCAAATTTCCCTTCGAAATCTGAGGAATCGATCATTATAACTTTATCGGGTTTCTGAAAATTAAATAATGCCATAGTCGGGTATATGTGGTTTATTTAGAGTATAACTCAACGATTAATTGTTCTTTGATATTCTCCGGAATTTGCAGACGTTCTGGAACGGATACAAAAGTTCCTTCTTTCTTTTCGCTATTCCAGGTGATCCATTCGTACACACTGCTGTTAGCGGAAAGAGAATCTGCAATAGTCTGTAAGGATTTTGACTTCTCCCTTACTCCAACTACGTCACCCGGTTTAAGAGAGTAGGAAGGAATATTCACGACATTTCCATTCACGGTGATGTGTCGGTGAGAAACCAATTGTCTCGCACCCCTTCTTGAAGTGGAAATACCCATTCTGTAAACCACATTGTCTAGTCTGGCTTCACATAATTGAAGTAAAACTTCCCCGGTAACACCTTTGCTTCGGTTAGCCCTTGCAAAAAGGTTTCGGAATTGTTTTTCCAGAATACCATAGGTATACTTGGCTTTCTGCTTCTCCATCAGCTGGATAGCGTATTCTGATTTTTTCCCACGGCGTCTGTTGTTCCCGTGTTGCCCCGGAGGGTAATTTTTCTTTTCAAACGACTTGTCGTCGCCAAAAATCGCTTCGCCAAATTTACGAGCGATCTTAGATTTTGGTCCTGTGTATCTTGCCATCTTCTTTAAAATTAAAAGTGTGATTATGAATTAAGGCTTATCCTTCGATAATCGTAACTACACTTTTGTGAGAAATTAATTATAGGATATAATGATTAAACTCTTCTTCGTTTGGGCGGTCTGCAGCCATTGTGAGGCATAGGAGTTACATCGATGATCTCAGTAACCTCTATTCCGGCATTGTGCAGGGAACGAATGGCAGACTCACGACCATTTCCAGGTCCTTTTACGTATACCTTTACTTTCCTTAACCCGGCTTCATGTGCTGTTTTTGCGCATTCTTCTGCAGCAATCTGTGCAGCGTAGGGAGTATTCTTTTTTGAACCTCTGAATCCCATCTTACCTGCCGACGCCCATGAAATCACATCCCCTTTTTTGTTCGTCAGGGAAATAATGATATTGTTGAACGACGCAGTAATATGAGCCTCACCTGTAGATTCAACAATTACCTTACGTTTCTTGGTTGTTTTTGTACCTGTTTTTGCCATGTTACGCCTTATTACTTAGTAGCCTTTTTCTTGTTGGCCACAGTTTTTCTTTTTCCTTTCCTGGTCCTGGAATTATTCTTGGTTCGTTGCCCGCGTAACGGAAGTCCGGATCTGTGCCGGATTCCACGGTAACACCCGATATCCATCAGCCTTTTGATATTCAGCTGGTTCTCGGACCTCAATTCCCCTTCTATCTTGTAAGAAGAAACTACGTCCCGGATTCTCCCGATCTCGTCATCATTCCAATCAGACACCTTCGCATCAGCATTCACCTTTGCTTTGTCCAGAATTTCCTGAGCTCTGCTCTTACCAATTCCGAAGATGTAGGTAAGGGCTATAACACCTCTTTTTTGTTTTGGGATATCTACCCCTGCAATTCTTGCCATAATTACCCTTGTCTTTGTTTGAATCTGGGATTCTTCTTATTAATTACGTACAACCTGCCTTTCCTGCGAACAATTTTGCAGTCGGCACTTCTTTTCTTTATCGATGCTCTTACTTTCATGTCTCGAGTTTCTTAATATCTATATGTAATTCTGGCCTTACTCAAGTCGTAAGGACTCATCTCAAGTTTTACTTTATCCCCGGGCAATAATTTGATATAATGCATGCGCATTTTTCCCGAGATATGAGCAGTAACCACATGTCCGTTTTCCAGTTCAACCCTGAACATGGCGTTAGACAATGCCTCTATGATACTTCCATCCTGCTCTATTGCTGCTTGTTTGGCCATATCTTATGCTACTTTTCTGTTCTTTCCTGTTTTCATAAGTCCGTCGTAATGACGGTTCAATAGGTAGGCATTCACCTGCTGCACGGTATCTATGGCAACCCCTACCATAATAAGCAGGGAGGTACCTCCGTAAAACAGTGCCCAGCCTGCCTGAATATCCATCAACTTCACTACTATAGCCGGTAATACCGCCAAAAAGGCCAGAAATATTGAACCGGGAAGTGTAATCAATGACATGATTTTATCTAAAAAACTACCTGTTTCCTTTCCGGGTCTGATTCCTGGAATAAAACCACCACTCCTTTTCAGATCGTCCGCCATTTTATTTGTCGGAACGGTAATGGCTGTATAGAAATAGGTAAATATGATGATCAACAAGGCAAATAAGATGTTGTAAGCCAGACCAAATATATCCTGAAACTGAACTTCCATCCACTGACCAATTGCTGTATCATTAAATGTTCTACCAAGTAATCCCGGGGCAAACATAATCGCCTGTGCAAAGATGATTGGCATTACCCCTGAGGCATTCAACTTTAATGGGATATACTGCCTGCTTCCCATTATATTTTTTTCATATCCTCCTGAGGCCGATC
>JABDQK010000018.1 GCA_013042255.1 Flavobacteriaceae bacterium
CAATCAGGTCCTCAGGTATAGGGCCTGGAAGTGAGGAAAGGGCTTGTCTTACCTTGAAGTCGTTACTATTAAAGGCATTTTTCAGGAATTCAGTGGAGAGTGACCTGTGGTACTGAAGAATTAGACGTTTCCTGAATTCGGAGGAAGTTGTACTTCCCCAATACTTCATAATTATTGCCTCATTTTCCTCTGCGCTGGAGATGAGTTCCAACCTGGCCTTAAAAAACTGTTCTACAGGAGGATATGATTTACGTAAATACTGGGTAACCTCTTTTTCAGGGAATGTATTGCTTTCCAGCCACTGCTTCCTGAAATTATCTAGCGAAGTAGCGGATGTTGCTTCCAATTGTGCAAGAAAATCGTCTACGGTCGCATTTTGAAATGAAAAGGCAGTCAGAAATTCCTTTTCTCCTCGCCTGAAGTTCTCATCTCCCAAATACTCACGAAGCATAAGCAATGCAAACGCTCCTTTTTCATAAAATGTAAGGCTGTTAGCTGCGGGATTAAGTAGGGATGCTCCATCCCCTTCCCTATCGGCAGTTTCCAGATCGTTTGCTTTATCAAGCAGCATCCAGTAGAAATGATCCTCCCCCAGAAATTCCTTTTGGGCGAGCCAAGAATAGTAGGTTGCAAACCCCTCGTGCAGCCAATGGCTGGAAGCATCCTGTTGTGTAACAAGATTGCCAAACCATTGATGTGCCAGTTCGTGGGCATTGACATTAACATAGTTCCGGTCCTTGAAGGCAATAGAGTCTGTGATAAAGCTATCTGAAAATAACGTCACCCCAGTGTTCTCCATCCCGGCATAAAGGAAATCACGCACCGGCACCTGCTTGTAGTTCTGCCAGGGATAAGGCACCCCTATTTCGTTTTCAAGCAAATCAAATATTTCTTTAGTATACCGATAGGTGGGTTCGGTCTTTACCGAGTCATGTGGATAATAATAAAGATAAAGAGGTATGCCCGAAGTCGAAAATTGTCTTTCAGAACTGTATCGTCCTCCGGCAAAGGCAAGGAGATAACTACTCATGGGTTTAATCATCCGATAATGCCAGGTTGTGGTTTGATCATGATTAGTGGTATTAATTAATTTGCCATTGGAAATCACTTCATAGTCTTTCGGAAAATCAATGCTGATACTAAAGCTGACCTTCTCTGACATCTCGTCAAAACTGGGTACCCAATGACTGTTGTATTTGCCCTGTCCCTGGGTCCACACCTGCTCGTTCCCCGGAATTGTATCGTTCCAGCCAAGGAAATACATCGCCTGCTCAGGCTTACATGAATAATGGATGTCTATAGAATATTCCTTGTTCTCTCGATATTTTCGGGATAAAACGAGATATCTCCCATCGTAGGTATAACGAACTTTTCTTCCATTGAGCCTTACTTTGCTGATGTTCATCGCTCTGGCATCGAGATAAACAGAATCAACAGTTTTATTGACGCTAAAATGATACTGTACCTGCCCATGAACTGTCTCATTAAATGGATCGACCTTCATCATGATCTCACCCTGCAGAAAATCGGATGCACTTCCTTCCTGACCTGCCACAAGACAAAGTCGGAATATGAAAAAGAAAAGGACCAGGCCTGACTTCAAGAATCTACTCATACTCTCCAAAATTAGTATTTTGATCTGTTGCAGTTCAAGCTTGTAACCATTAATTTAGACAAATGAAACCCAATTTTTTGCAAACCCCGATTACATATCTCAAAGGGGTAGGTCCAAACCGGGCGCAGGTATTGCAATCAGAACTGGGAATTGAAACCTACAACGATCTTCTCCACCACTTTCCCAATCGCTATATTGATAAGACGAGATATTACAAAATAAATGAGCTGGAGCGTAATTCGGCAGAACTTCAACTAACAGGCAGGATTGTTCACATAAAAACGGTAGAACAAAAAAAGGGAAAACGACTCGTTGCCCGATTTATGGATGAGACCGGAGAGATGGAATTAGTGTGGTTCAGAGGTCACAGATGGATTAAAGAACAGCTGAAGCTTAATGTGCCTTATGTCATTTTTGGCAGGACACAGTGGTTTAATGGTGTATTTTCTATGCCGCATCCTGACATGGAATTGTTGTCTGATCATGAAAAAGGTTTGCGCATCAAAATGCAACCTATTTATCCCTCTACCGAAAAGCTCGGAAATAAAGGGATCACTAATAAAGTGCTCAGTCAACTTGTACAACAACTCTTTCTCGAGACCAAGGGCGCTTTTGCGGAGACACTCACGCCAACCCTCCTGGAAGATCTCAAGCTCATATCCCGAAGAGAGGCATTGCTGAATATACATTTTCCAAGGGATCAAAATAAATTAGCGAGGGCCCAGTTCAGATTAAAATTTGAAGAGCTTTTTTTTATACAGGTACAGCTTATCTCAAAGAACCTTCTGCGAAAAAAAAAGATAAAGGGCTTTCCCTTTCAGCACGTAGGGAAGAAATTCAACACCTTTTACAAAGAGTATCTTCCATTTCAACTTACCGGCGCACAGCAAAAGGTAATCAAGGAGATCAGAGCCGATCTAGGGAGCAAAGCCCAGATGAACCGACTCTTACAGGGAGATGTGGGCTCAGGAAAGACCATTGTAGCGCTGATGAGCATGCTACTGGCCCTTGACAACGGTTACCAGTCCTGCCTTATGGCTCCCACTGAAATCCTCGCTAATCAACATTTTAATAGTCTTAAAGAGCTCCTTGGAGAAATGGATGTTTCCATAGCCCTTCTAACGGGTTCTGTCAGGAAATCAAATCGGAAGGAGATACATGAGGCACTGGAAGATGGTAGTCTTCATATTCTGGTGGGCACACATGCCGTGCTTGAACACAAGGTTCAATTCAACAACCTCGGACTTGCCATCATTGATGAACAACACCGATTTGGAGTAGCGCAGCGCTCGAAATTATGGCATAAAAATGAGATTCCCCCACATATTCTGGTTATGACGGCAACCCCCATCCCCCGTACTCTGGCCATGAGCCTGTATGGTGATCTGGATATATCGGTAATAGATGAACTACCCCCGGGGAGAAAACCTGTAAAGACAGTCCACCGCTTTGATACAAATAGATTAAAAGTCTTCAGGTTCCTAAAAGAGGAAATAAAGAAAGGCAGGCAGATTTACGTGGTTTATCCACTTATAAAAGAATCCCAGGCCCTGGATTATAAAGATCTTATGGATGGATATGAGAGCATGGTAAGGGATTTTCCCCTTCCGGAATATCAAATTTCCATCGTCCATGGGAAAATGAAATCTGATGATAAGGATTACGAAATGAATCGGTTTGTGAAAGGGGAAACCCAGATCATGGTGGCAACTACCGTAATCGAAGTTGGTGTTAACGTCCCAAATGCGACCGTCATGATTATTGAAAGTGCAGAACGATTTGGCCTCTCACAGTTGCATCAGTTGCGTGGCCGTGTTGGGCGTGGCGGAGAACAGAGTTATTGTATTCTGATGACTGGACAGAAACTCTCCTCAGAGGCCAAAACCCGCCTGGAAACAATGACACGGACCAATGATGGATTCGAAATCGCCGAAGTGGATCTTAAACTTCGTGGTCCGGGAGATCTTATGGGAACCCAGCAAAGCGGACTCCTGAACCTCAAAATTGCTGATATTGTAAAAGACAATGACATCCTTAAAACGGCGCGATTTTACGCCATGCGTGTCTTGCAGGAAGACCCTGATCTGATCCTCGAAAAAAACCACCCGCTTAGGATGACATACCTTGAATTGATCAAGAATAAGAACATCTGGAATTACATCAGTTAGAACTTTCCAGGTGGGTAAGATCTCAATATCCGAAGTTTGAACATCGTAATTTTTTGCAGCTAATATTTCGATTCAATTCCCTATGAATTAGTTTTGTGGGCTTAGAAAACATTGACAATGAGTGAACGGAGAACACTATTTGACAAAGTATGGGATTCTCATGTAGTAAGAAAAATTGAGAAAGGTCCCGACGTTTTATTTATAGACAGGCACCTGGTACATGAAGTTACCAGTCCGGTTGCATTTCTGGGGTTGAAAAATCGCAATAGCAAGGTCCTCTACCCTGAACGTACATTTGCTACTGCCGATCACAACACCCCTACAATTAATCAACACCTTCCGGTAAAAGATCCTCTTTCGGCGAATCAGCTGAAGGCACTGGAGGAGAATGCAAAGGAGTATGGAATACCCTATTGGGGACTTGGCCATCAGAAAAATGGGATCGTACATGTTATCGGGCCTGAAAATGGCATTACTCTCCCCGGGGTTACAGTAGTATGTGGTGATTCGCATACTTCCACACACGGGGCCTTTGGTGCTATAGCCTTTGGTATTGGTACCTCTGAAGTGGAAATGGTTTTGTCTACCCAGTGTATCATGCAGGTCAAACCCAGAAAAATGAGGATTACCATTGATGGAAGTTTGAACAAGGCAGTAACTCCCAAGGATGTAGCCCTCTATATAATTTCCCAGCTTTCTACCTCCGGGGCTACGGGATATTTTGTGGAATACGCCGGGGAAGTCTTCAGGAACATGTCTATGGAAGGAAGGATGACCGTCTGCAATCTGAGTATTGAAATGGGCGCAAGAGGCGGAATGATCGCTCCTGATGAAAAGACCTTCTCATATATCAAAGGAAGAGAATTCACACCAAAAGGCGAAGAATGGGATAAGGCAATGGCCTATTGGAAATCCTTGTATTCTGATGCAGATGCGGAATTTGATAAGGAGGTTGTCTTTGATGGATCGGTAATTGAACCTATGATTACATACGGAACCAATCCGGGAATGGGCATAGGAATCTCCTCAGGTATCCCCACTGCGGAATCTATGGATGGCGGCGTAGCTACTTACAGGAAATCACTTGAATACATGGATTTCAAAGAAGGAGATGCCATGTTAGGTAAAAAGATTGATTTTGTTTTCCTCGGAAGTTGTACCAATGGCCGAATAGAAGATTTCAGGGCATTTGCAGAGGTGGTTAAAGGAAGGAAAAAGGCAGATCACGTTACAGCCTGGCTTGTTCCAGGTTCGCACCGGGTTGAAGAAGCTATAGAAAAAGAAGGAATCCTGGCTATTTTGGAAGAAGCCGGTTTTCAGTTAAGAGAGCCTGGTTGTTCGGCCTGTCTGGCCATGAATGATGATAAAATCCCGGCTGGGAAATACGCCGTGAGTACCTCAAATCGAAATTTTGAGGGAAGGCAGGGACCCGGAGCTCGTACCTTACTGGCAAGTCCGCTGGTGGCAGCAGCAGCTGCCGTTACGGGAAGGGTTACCGACCCCAGGGAATTAATGGAATTAGAAACCGCTTAAACTGCATTGAATTATGGCTTACGATAAGTTTAACGTACTTAAAAGCAGCGCTGTTCCCCTTCCTATTGAGAATGTGGATACAGATCAGATTATCCCTGCCCGGTTTTTAAAAGCTACGGAGCGTAAGGGATTCGGGGATAACCTGTTCCGGGATTGGCGTTACCACCCGGATAATAGTCCTAAGGAACATTTTGTATTGAATAATCCTATTTACCAGGGCAAGATCCTGGTTGGCGGCAAAAATTTTGGTTCCGGATCTTCCAGGGAGCATGCTGCCTGGGCCATTTACGATTACGGTTTTCGTTGTGTGGTTTCCAGCTTTTTTGCGGATATTTTCAGGAATAACTGCCTCAACATAGGTGTTTTACCTGTTCAGGTGAGTCCGGCCTTCCTCCAAAAAATCTTTGAAGCTATTGAAAAGGATCCAAAGGCTGAATTTACCATTGATCTTCCTTCGCAAACCATAACTATTGATGCCAGTTCAGAACAGGAAGAGTTCGATATCAATCCATACAAAAAAGAAAACATGCTTAATGGATATGACGACATAGATTATCTTCTGAGTATGAAAGACGAGATCGAGGATTTTGCCGGCGGTCTGCCTTTATAAAATATAGTTACGTCATGCCAGAAGCCGCATTATCCCCCTCACAAAAACCCCGGAAAAAAACTTCGAAAAAAGGTGCTGTGACACAGCGAACCATAGAAATTATGGATACTACGTTGAGAGATGGGGAGCAAACATCCGGTGTATCCTTTTCGGCTTCTGAAAAACTGACAATGGCTAAGCTGTTGCTGGAAGAATTAAAGGTTGATCGTATTGAAATTGCATCAGCTAGAGTATCAGAAGGAGAATTCCAGTCGGTAAAAAACATCCTGGAATGGGCATTGGACCAGGGATACGAAGAGCGTGTAGAAGTGCTCACATTTGTAGATGGCGGACTATCATTAAAATGGATGCAAGAGGCGGGTGCTAAAGTACAAAACCTGCTGACTAAAGGATCACTCAATCACCTTACTCATCAGTTAAAGAAAAAACCTGAAGAGCATTTTAAAGAAATTGAAGCAGTAATAAGACAAGCCCGGGCCCTGGGAATTTCAACCAACGTATATCTCGAGGACTGGAGTAACGGGATGCGTAATTCTCCTGAGTATGTCTTTAGTTTCCTGGATTTTCTTGCTACCCAGTCCGTAAAGCGCATCCTTTTACCGGATACATTAGGAGTTCTGACTCCGGGAGAAACAGGTGAATTTATAGGGAAGATCGTACAGCGTTACCCCGGGATACATTTCGATTTTCACGGACATAACGACTATGATCTCAGTGTTGCCAATGTAATGGAAGCCGTAAAGGCCGGATGCCATGGACTACACCTTACCGTTAACGGGATGGGAGAACGAGCAGGGAATGCTCCACTTGCCAGTGTAGTGGCCGTATTAAATGATTTTTTACCTGAATACAGGATCAATGTTCAGGAATCTTCCCTCTTTAAAGTGAGTAAATTGGTATCAGCCTTTACAGGATTTGTCATCCCTGCAAATAAGCCGATAGTTGGAGATAATGTGTTTACCCAAACTGCTGGTATACATGCTGATGGAGATAATAAGAAGAACTTATACTTTAATGA
>JABDQK010000020.1 GCA_013042255.1 Flavobacteriaceae bacterium
AATTTGGCATCGGTATTGACCCCGAGTCGCCCCACATACAATTTAAATTGCCGCTTCTCAGATTTGGAAAGTGATTTAACTAAAACGAATAAGGCGTCCTTATTGACATTTGTCATCGTAAAATGATATGCTTATCTCCTTGATTATCAATATGTTAAATACTTTAAAAAGTATATTAACGTTGTAAATGCCTCACAACCACGTAATTGGTCTGGATCGGTTGTAATACATTCGTTATGGTGAGTAAAATTAAGTAATTATAATGAGCAAAGATAAAGTATACATTTTTGACACTACACTTCGTGATGGAGAGCAGGTCCCCGGCTGTAAGCTGGATACAAAACAAAAACTGGTCATCGCCGAAAGGCTCGATACCCTGGGGGTGGATGTGATTGAGGCCGGCTTCCCGATTTCCAGTCCGGGCGACTTCAATTCGGTCAATGAGATTGCCAAGCTTGTCAGGAATGCAACGGTATGCGGACTTACCCGATCCGTAAAGAAAGATATAGAAGTGGCTGCTGAAGCTTTAAAGCATGCCAAAAAACCCAGAATCCATACGGGAATTGGCACTTCAGATTCGCATATCAAATACAAATTCAACTCCACCAGAGAAAAAATCCTTGAAAGGGCCGTTGATGCAGTAAGATACGCTAAGAATTTTGTTGATGATGTTGAGTTTTATGCTGAGGATGCCGGAAGGACCGACAACGAATTTCTGGCCAAGATTTGCGAAGAAGTGATCAAAGCCGGAGCAACGGTGCTAAATATCCCGGACACAACCGGGTACTGTCTTCCTGAGGAATACGGAGCCAAAATGAAATATCTCCATGAAAATGTTGAAGGGATTGACAGGGCTATACTTTCCTGTCATTGTCACAATGACCTGGGTCTGGCTACTGCCAATTCTATTTCCGGCGTAATCAACGGAGCCCGACAGATTGAGTGTACTATCAACGGAATTGGGGAACGAGCCGGTAACACTTCCCTGGAAGAGGTGGTCATGATTCTGAGACAACATCCCTATCTCAATCTGGATACGGGAATAAACAGTAAGCTCCTTTATGACACCAGCCTTATGGTCTCTGAAAAAATGGGTATGCCTGTTCAACCTAACAAGGCCATTGTAGGTTCAAATGCCTTTGCACACAGCTCTGGTATTCATCAGGATGGGGTGATCAAAAAGAGGGAAACTTATGAAATCATGGATCCTACCGATGTAGGGGTAGATCATTCGTCTATTGTTTTAACCGCCAGAAGTGGTAGAGCAGCTCTTGCCTACAGGGCTAAGAACATTGGGTATGAACTCACTAAAGTCCAACTCGATGTCATATACGAACACTTCCTAAGGTTTGCGGACAGGAAAAAGGAAATTATCGATGAGGATATCCACCAGATCATCGATAAGGCCAATATCAACATTGAAAGTATCGCCTGACTATGAAACTTAAAATCGCCCTGCTTCCCGGGGATGGTATCGGACCCGAGGTAACCGCCCAGGCCGTAAAATGCCTGCAGGCCGTTGAGGAGACCTTCGGCCATGAATTTGAGTACACGGAGGCGCTTGTAGGTGCAGCCGCAATGGACAAATCGGGTGACCCTCTGCCTGAGAAAACACTTGCCCTCTGCAAAAAATCAGATGCCGTACTCTTCGGGGCCATCGGTGATCCCAAATACGATAATGACCCCAAGGCTAAAGTCAGACCCGAACAGGGACTACTGAGGCTACGAAAAGAACTGGGACTATTTTGCAATATCAGGCCTATTAAGGTTTTTCCGACGCTTACGGACAAATCTCCCCTGAAGAAAAAGGTGATAACCGGAACAGATTTTGTGATTTACCGGGAACTTACCAGTGGAATCTACTTCGGGGATAAATCGCTTAGCGAAGATGGCACAGTAGCTACAGACAGTTGCACTTATACAGAAAGCGAAGTGAGCCGTATTGCACACCTCGCATTTAAAGCTGCCAAAAGCAGAAGAAAAAAAATAACACTCATTGACAAGGCAAACGTCCTGGAGTCTAGTCGACTTTGGAGGCGTGTGGTTACAAAAATCGGGGAGAGTTATCCTGAGGTGAAACTCGATTGTATGTTTATAGACAACGCAGCAATGCAACTGGTCTTAAAACCGTCACAATTTGATGTGATCCTAACGGAAAACATGTTTGGTGATATACTTTCTGATGAGGGAAGCGCTGTGGGAGGCTCCATTGGATTATTGCCTTCTGCCTCCATCGGGGAAAGCACAGCCCTGTTTGAACCCGTACACGGTTCGTATCCACAGGCTAAAGGGAAAGATATTGCCAATCCTGTGGCCTCAATCCTGTCAGCTGCAATGTTACTCGACCATTTTAAGCTGGATGAAGAATCAAGAGCTATCGTCATAGCAGTCCTTACATCAATTAAAAAAGGAATCGTCTCACCAGACCTTAATACGTCGAGTAAATATGGAACAAATCATATAGGAGATTTTATCTCGGAAAATATCAGAGATTCCGAAGATTATCTTATCCTGAATAAAGAAAATATCTGGTTGGGAAAATCAACCATTATTTGATTACTTTTTTTTACAGCCACCAGGGGTCCTTCCAAACCGAAGGGCCCTTTTTTTATTCGGCTTGTAACTGCTGTACGAATTCGTCAAACTCTTTCTTAAAAGTAACATACTTCTCTCCTGTTGCCGGTCCGTTGAACCCCGTATGTATCTTCCTAACCTTTCCTTTTTTATCTATAATAACAGTGGTTGGGTAAGACAGGACATGATTTAACATAGGCAGCTTTTCATTTGCAGTTGATTTGTCCGAACTACCGTACTGCGCCAGAACCACAGGGTAGGGAATATTATGGCGTTCTTTTAATCGGTCTATGCCCCGGAAGGCCCTTTCCTCGGTTTTTGCATATTCAAAGGCGAGGGCAATTACCTCAATATTTTCGGTAGGATTGTCCTTAAGATATTCAATGAGAAACTTGGTTTCATCAAGGCAATTCGGGCACCAGGTGCCCATGATCTGAAGTATGACCACTTTCCCCTGAAACTCAGGATCTTCAGGAGATATGTAGTTACCTTCTGCGTCGGGAAAAGAAAAGGACACTTTTTCATACCCTTCATTTAAGTAGGTAAGCGTATCCTCCTCCGGCAATTCAAAGGTTTCGTTGCGAAAGGCTTCAAAAGGTTCCTGAAAATGATTTCCGGAATAAAACACACCATTCATTGTACTGTCTGTGACTTTTGCCAGGAAGAGAAATACATGTGCCCCGTCAAAAGTGGACAATTTGAGAGAATCTCCCTGAATAGTACCTTCCAGATATCTGTAATCCCCGGTATTTGTTCTGAAGGTTCCTTTAACTTTGCCATTCTCCTGCCGAAAAATACCTTTGGCCATATAGGCATCATCGGATTCCTTGCTGAATTCTGCCTCCCATATCCCCTGTATATTGGCAGAAGGTGACTTGTTACCCTTAAAGCGCAGGCTGTCTCCATAGATTGCTTTAAATGGAACCCTGCGGTTGAGGTCTTCCTTGACAAATTCACCGACCATCGTATCCGCCGTATAGGTTGCCGTAAAAAATCCGTCGAAAACGGGCATGTTTACCCTGATGGAATCTCCTTTTAATTCAAAATCATCGATTAATAAAACTTCCTCAGCATTGTAAACCTCCATTATATAACCTCCTTCCTCCCTGCTCAGGGAAAAGTTAAAAGGAAGTTGATGTTGATCCATTACCTCCATCTCTCCTCTCCAGATACCTACACTTAATTCAACTTCTTTTTTCTCTTGGCAGCCTAAGGCCGTAAGAATACAGAGGAATATCAGAACCTTCTTTTGCATGATTTTCAGTTAAGTTGCAAATATCGAAATAAAGGAGAAAACAAAATTTGCAAAAATCGTGATGAAAGAGTCATTCTGCTTTGAATGTGAACACCCATTGTTTTATCTTTGAACGCTTAAGGAACGTCCATGCAAATTTCTTATAACTGGTTAAAACAATTCCTTCAGCTCGATTGGGAGCCGACCAGGGTTGCAGAACTTCTTACAGATTTGGGATTAGAAGTAGAAGGTATAGCCGATTTTGAATCGATTCCCGGGGGCCTTAAAGGTGTGGTTGTAGGTCATGTCACTGACTGTATTAAACATCCTAATGCCGATAAGCTTAAACTCACTACCGTTGACATCGGCAACAATACCCCCCTTCAGATTGTATGCGGAGCGCCTAATGTGGCAAAAGGACAAAAGGTTCCGGTTGCAACTATAGGGACCACGCTGCATATGAACAACGGGGAATCCCTAAAGATAAAAAAAGGGAAAATCCGCGGGGAAGTTAGTGAAGGAATGATTTGTGCAGAAGATGAACTGGGTCTTGGGGAGGATCACGAAGGAATAATGATCCTGGAAGACTCCATAGAACCGGGGACGGCCTTTTCAGAATTGTTTGAAATTGAAAATGACCATGTCTTTGAAATTGGTCTGACACCCAACAGGGCTGATGCCATGAGTCATTACGGTGTTGCCAGGGATCTGAAAGCCGGTCTACAGCAACAGGGAATTAAAAAAGAAATGCTTACTCCCTCCCTGAGTAATTTCAGTGTGGCTAACAGGTCCTTGAAAATTGCTGTATCCGTGAAGGATCCCAGTCTCGCTCCCCGATATGCCGGGGTCACAATCAGTAATCTAATTGTACAACCTTCCCCCAACTGGCTTAAAAATCGCCTAAGGGCGATCGGACTCAAGCCGATAAACAATGTGGTGGACGCAACTAACTATGTCTTGCATGAGCTTGGACAGCCACTCCATGCATTTGATGCCAATCGTATTTTTGGGAAAGAGATTATCGTCCAGACCGTCAAAGCCGGCACCAGCTTTATGACCCTCGACGGGGAAGAGCGAATCCTGCATGAAGATGACCTGATGATTTGTGATGGGGAAAAGCCCATGTGTATCGCAGGTATATTTGGAGGCATCAATACAGGCGTCACCGAGAGTACAAAAGCTATTTTCCTTGAAAGTGCATATTTCGATCCGGTATCCATCCGGAAAACCGCCAAACGTCATGGATTAAATACCGATGCATCTTTCAGGTTTGAAAGGGGTATTGATATCAATAATGTTGAATACGCTCTGCAAAGGGCTGCCTTATTGATCTGCGAACTCACCGGAGGTGAGATCACTTCAGATGTAGTCGACCTGTATCCCAAAAAAAAGGAAGACAATCAGGTTTTCCTCACCTTTGAAAAGATCAACAAACTGATCGGCCAGGAAATCCCGAAGGATGTGATTAAATCAATCCTGACATCCCTCGATATCAAAATAAAAAATATAACCGAAACGGGATTGGGGCTGGTCATTCCTTTTTATAGAATAGACGTTACCCGGGAAGTGGATGTCATTGAAGAAATTCTCAGGGTTTTTGGATATAACAATATCAACTTCGACCCCAAGCTCCATGCCTCTGTTGCTACCTCCTCACGATTTGAGGACTATATCCTCCAAAATCATGCAGGAGATCTGCTTGCTGCACAAGGATTTTATGAAATCCTCTCTAATAGCCTAACCAATCCAGAATACTCGGAATCGCTAAACAGCGATAATTCGCCAGGAGTTAAAATATTAAATCCGCTAAGTTCGGAGTTGTCTGTTATGAGACCGTCCATGCTCTTTTCGGCTCTGGAAGCTGCCTCTTATAATATTAACAGGAAGCGTCAGCATCTCAAGCTTTTTGAATTCGGAAAAACATATCATACAGGAACTGAAGGATACGAGGAAAACCGTCACCTTTCGCTATTGATAACCGGAGACCGGATGGCAGATAGCTGGACAAGTCCGTCGAAGCCTACCGACTTCTATTATCTTAAATCCATAGTAGAACTCATCCTCACTAAAATGGGTATTGATAAATACCGATCTACCTCAACATCTAATCCTGTATTCAGTGAGGGCTTAGAATTAATAAAGGATAAAACCTCTTTAGTACATCTCGGACTTGTCAGTAAAAAACTACTGAAGCGCTTTGACATCAGCCAACAAATATTTTTTGCCGATTTCAATTGGGAAGCCATTTGTACCCTGGCAGCTAAACAAAAGATTGTGTACAACCCCATTCCTAAATACCCTTCTGTAAGACGAGATTTTGCGCTTTTACTCGATGAAGCGATCCCCTTTAGTGAACTTGAAGAAATTGCATTTAAAACTGAAAAAAAGTTGTTAAAGGACCTCTCATTATTTGACGTATACACTGGGGATAAACTACCTCAGGGAAAAAAGTCATACGCCGTAAGCTTTACTCTTCAGGACAATACAAAGACGCTGACAGATAAACAGATTGACAAGATCATGAACAAGATGAAGTCGGCTTATGAACGAGAATTGGGAGCCGAATTAAGGTAAGTAAATCAAAAGGCCTTAGGTAGGATTATGCTATCAATGGTATGAATAATACCGTTACACTGATCAGAGTCGGCTATTGTAATCCTGGCTTTATTACCCAAACCGTCTGAGAGGACAATATCTACCCCCTCAATCGAAGCTTTTATCTTTTTCCCCTGAACGGTAGTAAAAGTGGCATTTCCATTTCCTTTTACCATGGCATTTAGGATTTTAGAGGCCGAAAGCGATCCTGCCACCATAAAATAGGTAAGAATTTCCTTGAGTTGCTTGTTGTTTTCAGGACGCATGAGATGCGCAATTTTATCGGATGATAGTTTCTTAAAAGCCCGGTCTGAAGGTGCAAAAATGGTAAACGGTGCATCACCATCCAGAAGGATATCCAAATCGGCGGCTTTCAAAGCTGAAGTCAGAGTAGTATAATCCCCCGATTCCACGGCAGTGGTGTAAATCGTTTTCTTAAAATCGGAATAACCGTCTGTGGCCTGAGCAATTCCCAATGCCGGAAGCACAAAGAAAACCCATAGCCCAATTGTTAATAAAGGCTTCATTCTCATAGTTGGTTCTTATCACCGATTCGACGAACGGTAACAAAAGATCGACAATATACATTTTTAGTTTAGCAAATACGTGACCGGGTATTGACCTTAGTCGAAATTAACATAATATTAACATAGGTCGTTCTGGGAATGAGGGTTGCCTGAAGTAGTCTTAATATGTATTTTTGTGAAAATTGCTAAAAGGAAAAGAATGTTATTACCAAGAACGAATATCGAGGAAAAACTCGCCCTCGAGATGCGAAGGGACGGATCTCAGGAGGTACTCATCGAAGCCGTCTATCAATTTCTCAAAGAAGACAACGCCAAAGAAGAGCAAATTCAAAAGCGTCTGGAAGGATCGCGGAAAGGCGTTGAAAATCGCTTTTGCTTCGACCTTCTCGAAACAGACAAAATCTATCATCTGGATCAGATAAAGAAGATCTGCATAGATTATCGCTTGCGTTTTCTCGATTCAAAATACTTCAAAGGTGAAATTCCTCAGGAGGGGATATCAAAAATAAAGGCGCTTGAAAAAGATCATGGGATTTCCATTGAGGGCTTTAAAATAGTAGCGCCATCAAAACTATTCCGCTTAGAAGACAAAGACGACCCCTTGTTATTTGCCCCTATTGGCAACGGTTATTACTATTTAATTCATCGTTGGGGAAATGACCTGCATCCACTTAGAAAACTGATGGCCTGGCCGTTTAAAAATATAGTAAACCTCACCATGCTGGTTTTGCTGATTTCTTTTTTTGCCACTCAGCTGGTGCCTGAAGGACTCTTTTCAAAAAGCAGTACTCAGGCTGAATTCTGGATTATCTTTTTCTTCATGTTTAAGTCGATTGCATCCGTGGTGATATTCTACGGCTTCGCCCTGGGTAAAAACTTTAATCCTGCGATCTGGAACAGCAAGTATTTTAACGCTTAAGTTGTTGATCGATACAAAAAAAAGCATTCGATTGAATGCTTTTTTTATGCCCGGAAATTATCTAAGCAGGGACGCTGTACATTTTTTCCCGTAACTCCTTGATGCTTTTATCCGACATATAATCATCAAAGCTCAGATAACGATCAATAGTTTGCTTGGGTGTAAGTTCCACTATCCTGTTAGCTACTGTTTGGGCAAATTGGTGATCGTGGGTAGTAAAAAGTACCGTCCCTTTAAAGTTCTTAAGCGAATTGTT
>JABDQK010000037.1 GCA_013042255.1 Flavobacteriaceae bacterium
GAAGATCACAAATTGCTGTCGATTTATTTCACAGCCGGTTATCCCGAATTAGAGGACACGGTCCCCATTATTGAAAGATTGGAGAAATCAGGTGTTGACATGATTGAGATAGGTTTACCCTTCAGCGACCCCCTGGCCGACGGCCCTACCATACAGGAGAGTTCAACCGCTGCCCTTAAAAATGGAATGCATACACAGCTCCTCTTTGAACAACTCAAGGATATTCGAAAAACAGTATCCATACCCCTTATCATCATGGGTTATTTTAATCCTGTTCTTCAGTATGGAGTAAAAGCATTTTGCGAAAAATGTGAGGAGATTGGAATTGACGGACTCATTCTTCCCGACCTTCCCCTGGACGTCTACCAGGAGGAATACGAGGAGGTTTTCAGGGCTCATGGTTTATTCAATATCTTTCTGATCACTCCTCAGACAAGTGATGATCGGATCAGAAAAATAGATGATGGTTCAGAGGGATTTATCTATATGGTGAGTTCTGCCAGTACCACCGGGGCCAAGTCCGGTTTTGGTGAGGAGCAAAAGGAGTATTTTGATCGAATTGCGGCAATGGAACTCAAAAATCCTCAAATAGTAGGCTTTGGAATAAGTAATGCGGCCACGTTTAATCAGGCGACTTCGAAAGCAAAAGGGGCCATCATCGGATCTGCCTTTATTAAAATGCTGACCGAAAAAGGAACTCTGGGAATTGAAACTTTTATCAAATCCATAAAATCATAAAATTGGAACTTCTTAATAACTGGAAATTAATGCTTTTGCTCTGCCTTACCCTGGGCTTTGCACCCTATTTTCCCGAACCCCATCTCTGGGGTAAACTCAAATGGGTTGCCGGTGGTGCTACCGGAATGGCCTTTATGGACTGGTTCGATCTTCTATTACACGGCACCCCCTTTATATTATTGCTTCGGGCAGTCATTATTAAATTAAGAACCCCTAACCAATAGGTGTTGAGAATTGTTTACATTTAATCCTTATTTGAGCCCTGATTCTATGAAGAAGCTTTTTACACTCATTACTATATTTTGTATTGGAATAATGGCCTATCCGCAGGCCGATATTGCTATAAAATCACAGGTAAGACATGCCATTGACGAGTTAGTACAATTTGTTGCTATCCCTAATGATGCGCTTGAAGAAGCTGACATCAACCGAAACCTTAGCTGGCTTACCACTCGTTTTAATGATCGGGGATTTAATACTTCTGTGCTTCCCACAGAAGGGAGACCGCTGTTTTTTGCGGCCTTCCCAATGGAAGACGAGAAACCTACCATACTTATCTATATGCATTTTGACGGGCAGTCAGTTGATCCTGCAAAATGGAACCAACCCAATCCCTACAAAGTAGAATTAAAATCCCTGGAAAACGGGGTTTTTACCTCCAGGCCGTTTGATGATTTGCAGGAAGATGTCAATTATGACTGGCGACTCTTTGGCAGGTCTACTTCGGATGATAAAGGACCCATTGTAATGTTACTGAACGCCATTGATTTATTGCAGAAGGATAACAAAGAAATCCCGTTCAATATCAAGGTCATCCTCGATGGGGAGGAAGAAAAAAGCAGTAAACCATTGCCTAAAGCAGTAAAGGTTTACAAGGATCTTCTGGCCGCCGATTTTCTTATAATTAATGATGGCCCTGTGCATCCCTTGGGCAGCCCAACCGTGGTTTACGGTTGCCGTGGAATAACAACCTTGAGTCTTACCACCTACGGGCCTGAATTACCACAACACAGCGGCCATTACGGAAATTATGCCCCTAACCCGGGATTTCAGCTGGCGCAACTGCTGGCAGGAATGAAAGATGCCGATGGAAAAGTGATTATTCCCGGATTTTACAGGGGGATTGAGATCGATGAGGCCACCATGGCTGTTTTAAAAAGCGTACCCGATGACGATTCAAAAATCAAAGAACATCTGGCTATTAATTCCCCCGATAAAGTAGGTGATTTTTACCAGGAATCACTACAATACCCTTCCCTGAATATCCGCGGATTAGGGTCGGGCTGGATTGGAGAAAAAGCAAGGACCATTGTTCCGGCTACGGCTACAGCTGAAATCGATATCCGACTCGTACCGGAGTCTGATGGCACTACACTTAAGAAACTGGTAAGGTCTCATATTAAAGAGGAAGGATTTTACGTAACCGATTCTATCCCTACTCGGGAAGAGCGCTTAAATTACCCCAGGCTCATAACTGTGAAGGAGGGACCTGTAACTGATGCCTTCAGGACAGATTTGAAGAATGAATACGGAAATTTTTTAGTACGTAGTCTGGCGGAAGCTTTTGATAAGGAAGTGGTTCAAATCAGGATTATGGGAGGTACAGTGCCTATCGCCCCCTTTGTAAATGAATTGCAGATCCCGGCTTTTATCGTTCCCATGGTAAATCCGGATAACAACCAGCACAGTCCGAATGAAAATCTCAGGATTGGGCAACTCGCCTATGGTATTCAGGCATTTTATCAAATACTTAGCAACACCCTGTAACAGTTAGAGGTTTTTGTAAAATTTTGATGCCGTTAGCAGCGTATATATATTATACCAGAATACTTTCGGGGTAAAATCGTTCTTTGTGGAAATAGTATCTAATGCCTTTCTGGCTTTACTAACCAATTCGGCCTTTTCCCCCAGGGCATAATCTTCCATCGAAATATATCCCATGTCCCAGGATTTAAACTGTCGCTCTGAAGTCCACCCTTTTGACAAAATTTCAAACTGGAAGTGACGCTTGTCTTTTTTTATTTTGGTGTATAGCTGTTCAACTATTGCTTTTTCACCCTCCAGGAGTTGTATAAAAAACCCCTGATCGAACACCAGACAGCCTGTAATATCATGCGGATTATTAAAACCAACAGCCTCATCAACAATTTCCATGATCTGCGAGGTGGTGAGGCCCTCTGCTGCCCTGGAGCGATAGGTTAGCTGGAAAACATTTTTATTTATACCATACGAATTCATGACTTATTCATCAGGCTGAATTTCTACTCGCATTAATATTGCCGTACAAAGACCGCGTTACGATTTTCTCATAAACATCTCTGTTTGAGGTTTCCTGGCTGATCTTATAAAGGGCGTATTGCTGAATGACCAATAACGGCAATACAATATTTTCCCTGATTTTTACAGATTCACGAGAAACTACCTCATTCTCCATAAGGATTTTGAAGTTACTGATTTTAAGTAGCATACGTTTAGAGAGTTCGTACTCTTCATGTAGCAATTCCCAAAACGCTCCGAACTCCGGATCATCTTTCATATATGCGGTAAGTTCAAAATAGGATTTAGAGAGAGACATCATACTATTGAGCATCAAAGCTTCAAAAAAGGGTACTTCCTTGTAGAGTTTTTTCAGTTCACTGAGCCTCCCTTGTTCTGCAAGGGTATTGAGGGCTGTTCCAATGCCGTAATAGCCCGGAACGTTCTGTTTCAGCTGGCTCCAGGAGCCTACGAAAGATATGGCACGTAAATCGGAAAGTTCCAGTTTGGCCTTTTGTCCTCTCTTGCCGGGTCTGCTTCCAATGTTGGCCTTGGTATAATACTTCAGCGTACTTTTATTCTCCAGATAAGGAATAAATTTAGGGTGCTGTTTTAAGGCGTCGTACTTCTCATAACTCAACTGGGACAACTCTTCTATGAGTTTCCGCGAGGCCGCATTAATCACATGTTCTTTACCAAAGAGGTTATTAGACAATCCTGCAGTGAGCAATTGTTCGGAATTATGAATAAACTGCTCTTTTGTCCCGTAGGTACTGGTAATCGTTTGACCCTGAATTGTAAGTTGAATTTCATTATTGGCGATATCCCGTGTTTGCGAGGCATAGAAGCGATGTGTTTTACCTCCGCCCCTGGCAGGAGGACCACCCCTCCCATCAAAAAAGATGGCCTTATACCCGTGTTTTGAACATACTTTTGAAAGGGTTTCTTTCGTTTTAAATATAGACCAGTTAGCCTTGAGATAGCCTCCGTCTTTAGTACCATCTGAGAAACCTAGCATCATGGTTTGCTTCTGACCGCGTCTGGCCAGATGACTTTGGTATTCCGGAAGTGAAAACAGGGTATTCATGATCTCCTCAGATCGTTCCATCCCTATCATAGTCTCAAAAAGTGGGACTATATCAAAGGAAATGTCCTCAGGCGCATAACCACACCAGCGAAACAGGGCATAAACAAAAAGCACCGAACTGACATCTTCAGAATTGCTGATGATGTATCGGTTACAACCGTCTTCGCCGTTTTTTGCTTTGATAGCTTTTAACTGTTTAATGTTGCGAATCGTATCTTTCTGAATTTCGTCATCGAAATCCTTTTCCTCTAATCGCATCTCCTTATGAAGCAGGATGTCCATGAGTTTTTTCTCCGATATTTCAGAAAGAGATTCTTTTACGATTCCCTGCTTTAAAAGGATTTGCTCAATCAATTGATAGTGCTTACTGTGGTCCTGCCTGATGTCAAGGGTAGCAAAATGAGTTCTGAAAATACTTACCTTATCCATAAGCTTTTCGAGGTCCTCACTGTATAATCCCTGATACCGACTTTCAAGCATTTCACTGATCTCCTTCAGGGGGGCCATGATCTCATCAAAGCTCAGGGCCTTACCTGCGTCGAACATAGCAACATAGAGTTGGGCCTGCAATTGGTTAAGCGGTTTTTGAAGTCCTTTAAAAGTAAGTTTCTTCCTAAGTCTTTTTAGTTCATTGTAATAGCACTTCATCAGGGTAATCCTAAGCTCATCGGCTACACTTTTAGTAATTTCAGCCGTTACAAACGGGTTCCCATCGCGATCTCCTCCGGGCCAGAATCCGAGTTTTAAAATATCATAGTTGACGAAATTTTCCTTGTGAACATTGGCTTTTATATAGCTGTAGAGCTCCCCAACCGCATCGTAGTAGATATTCCTCAGGATATAGATAATATTTTTGGCTTCCTCCAGGGGGGTTGGTTTTTTGGCATTGATCAAAGAAGTAAGGCCCAGTTGCTGCAACACCACATCAATGTCATTGATTTTATCCTCGAGAATCAATTGTCTTAACTCTTCAATAATATCAAGCACAGCCGGAGTATAGAATTGTGTGGGATGTGCAGTTAGGACTATCCGGGCACTAAATGACTCCAGTTGTTTCGATATTGCATTCCAGTTCTTCGTCTTGTCGACCATCTGGAAGTAATCCCTGATAGATCTCGAAGTGCTGTATTCGTGTAATTTGGGAAAAGCCGCATCCTCTACACTATCGTACAATACAACTTGTCGTTCCACGTATTGTATGATCCTGAACATAAAGTCGATTTTATCCTTTTCGCTTGAAATCTCGGCGTAATTTTCAAAAAAATGATCGAGTATTTCCTGCGGCTTCAGGCCTGCTTGCAGTCCTTTTTCACATTGATAAAAAAGCAGGGGGATCATTACCCCGATATTTTCAATATTTTGGTAGGGTAGGTTGAGAAACAAGCTGTTGTATACATAGAACTTGTTGGTGACCAGTTTTTTAAATTCTTCCAGGCGTTTGCTTTGTGGCATAATAATTAACTGTACATGTTTGGTTGAACCGATAGTCTAATCGGATTTAGCGCGGTAAATATCATCAATAATCCGATTCTAACCCGTTTTGGAGAACCGAAATAACAAAATAAGGCATACTGACAACAAAACCAACAGCCTTCACAACAATGATTATCCCTTTCCCATCCCCGGTCCTATATTGCAGATGTAATTATTGATAACAATTTTTCATTTTCACATAGTGTTCTCGTTAAAGGGTCCTGTTTTAAAGCAGGGCTCTTTTTTTTTGCTCAGAAAAAGGATTTGTACTGCATCACCCGGAAGTCGAATGTATTAAAATCAGGACGAATCGCTTTAATTGCCTTATAAGCCTCCATGCTCCCTACTGCGCGATTCGCTGCCCCCGACGGTGCAGTGAGTGAAACCGTACGAATGGTTCTCCGGGGAAGGTCGAGCTGAAACTCGTGAATCCGGGGAACTTCGGTCACAACAGCTTTTAAGCGTAACCCTTGTTCTTTGATTTGTTTTCTGAAGAGGTATTCAGGGCCGTTGGCACTATTTCCCCCTGTAAATAACAGAGTGTTAATATTGGGGTATTCCCTGAGGTAGCCAACAATATCACGAAGTTCAATATCCTTCATCCCCAGATCTGAAGCATCCACTTTTTGTCGTCGTGCACTCTCTACAATATCACATATGGCAATTCCCCTCTCGTGCAAAAACTGCTTGCGTTCTTCAATTGCTTTTTCAGAGGTTTCATAACTGAGGTTGAGATCAAAAATAGTGTCCAGAATACGCCAAAGCTGCCCGTCTCGGCTGCCGTAGCAGAAATTTACATCTCCGGGTTTCAACTCGCCCTGAGTAAAACGTGGCGGAGGTAATGTGCCTACAATCATCTTGGTGGCTCGATGAAAAAGGAAGGGCGGATATGGATGAGTATGGAGGAACAAGGAATCTGAAACTTGGTGAACAAGGTACTATTTCTCCCCGACTAGTTCAAATACAGCTCCCCTTGCAACTTGTTGCTTTGAGAAACAATAATTAACTTATAGAAAATTTCAAAAAATGGGTAAAGGAGACAAGAGCAGTAAACGCGGTAAAATAGCTAATAAAT
>JABDQK010000038.1 GCA_013042255.1 Flavobacteriaceae bacterium
CGGTGGCTTCGGGCCTGATTTTTGAGCCGCCCCAGGAGAGACCTTTCCCCGTCAGCACTCCGGTAAATTCGTTCTTAATTTTTTTGTACATCCCGAACAAAAATCCGATCTCCCTTGCACCTACTCCGATATCTCCGGCAGGAACATCGGTATTGGGTCCTATATGCCTGCATAACTCGGTCATAAAGGAGTGGCAGAACCGCATCACTTCATCATCCGATTTCCCCTTGGGATCAAAGTCGGACCCCCCTTTACCACCCCCCATAGGCAGGGTAGTTAAACTGTTTTTAAAGACCTGTTCAAATGCAAGGAACTTCAGGATGCTTGCATTTACTGTTGGGTGAAAACGCAACCCGCCTTTATATGGCCCGATGGCAGAATTCATCTGAATCCGGTATCCGCGGTTTACGTGTATTTCTCCATCGTCATCAACCCATGCTACTCTGAAAGACAGCAGTCGCTCAGGTTCTACCATACGCAGCAGGATATTTTTCCCGCTGTAAATTTCGTGTTGGGCAATGTAAGGAATTACGGTCTCAGCTACTTCCTGTACTGCCTGGATAAATTCGGGTTCATGGCCATTTCTCCCTTTAACCTCATCCATAAAGGCTTTTATTTTATCATCCATAGGTTCTTTGCTATTTATTGGCTATTATTAGATTGACAATATAGCGGCAAAATTATATTATTTAAATAATTAAAAGGTCTTTTTTTTAACTATTTGATAAATGCATTAGCCAATTGCCTGTTCAAGATCTGCGATAAGGTCATCGGCATCCTCTATTCCCACGCTCAGTCGGATAAGCGCATCAACTACACCACTTTTTTCTCTTTCCTGCTTGGGGATACTCGCATGCGTCATACTGGCTGGATGTCCTGCAAGACTCTCTACTCCACCGAGGGATTCTGCCAGGGTAAATACCTGAAGTTTTTCTACAATCTGAACCGCATCTTTAAAGGAACTGCCTTTGGGGATAAAGGAGATCATCCCGCCGAAATCGTGCATTTGCTCTCTGGCGATATTGTGGTTGGGATGCTCTTTGAACCCCGGCCAGTAAACCTTGTCAATTTTCGGATGCTTGCTGAGATAATGAGCAATTGCTTTCCCGTTTTCACAGTGCCTCTGCATTCTTACATGAAGAGTCTTTATTCCTCTCAATACTAAAAAACTATCCATTGGCCCACATACAGCACCACTGGCGTTTTGTATAAAATACAGCTTATCAGCCAACTCTTTATCCCTGACAACCAATGCTCCTACAACTACATCACTGTGGCCACCCAGATATTTGGTAGCAGAATGCATTACGATGTCTGCTCCAAGTTCCAGGGGTCTTTGCAGGTAAGGCGTTGCAAAAGTATTGTCTACGGCAAGTAAAAGATCGTGTGCTTTGGCCAACTCCACAGCTCCTTTAATATCGATGATATTCATCATGGGGTTGGTTGGGGTTTCTACCCAAAGTAATTTTGTGTTGGAATTGATCTTTTCCGCCACCTTGCCCAGGTCGGTCATGCCAACAAAATGAAAAGTGATCCCGTATTTCTCGAAGACCTGTTTAAACAAACGGTAGCTTCCTCCATAGAGATCATTGGTAGATATCACTTCATCCCCCGGGGAAAGTAATTTGATGACTGCATCTATGGCCGACAGACCGCTCGCAAAAGCCAGACCGTAGTTGCCATTCTCAATGCTGGCCAGGGATTGCTCCAGAGCTGTTCTTGTAGGATTTGCGCTTCGTGAATATTCGTACCCCTTATGCCCTCCGGGAGTGCTCTGTGCGTAGGTTGAAGTTTGATAGATAGGAGGCATAACCGCTCCATATGCCTCATCGGGTTGCTGTCCTCCGTGTATAGTCTTACTATTAAATTTCAAGGTTTTCTTGCTCATAATAATGGAATAAAGCTACAAAGGTATTGTTCTGCCCTGTATTTAACGAATCCTTTTTTTATGGAAATACCCACTATGAAAAAATGGCACTGTATGGATTAAAATGTAGATTTGTAACACCTTAAGAACATAACCTAATGAAGTTTTTTAAAGCCCACTTTATCTTATTCCTGCTTCCAATTTTTATTTCATGTGAGGAAGAATCAACCTTGGTAATGGAACCGGTAGTATATACTAATGCCCCCTGTGACAATTGTCCGGAGATTACAATACAGTACCCCCGTATCCTGGAAGATACGAAGCTGGGCAGAACTGTAAACACAGGGATACAGGAAGAGATCATCGAACTACTCACTTTCGCAGATAGCCTCGAAGTGACCAACCTGAATGAGGCAGTAAATTCGTTTAATCTTGGGTATTCGGAACTTAAAGAAGTGTATCCCGATGAAACAGTACCCTGGGAAGCAAGCATAAATGCAGAAGTCTCTTTTGAGAACAGGCGTGTACTTTCTATACGAATGGACTCGTATCTTTTTACCGGAGGTGCCCATGGGTACTCAGCCACCAACTTTCTGAATTTCGATATTGAAAAAGGAGAGAAAATTAATACCAGAGAACTTTTTAGTGACCTCCTTGCCTTTCGTGCTTATGCGGAAGATAAATTTCGGGAACAGGAAAAAATTCCCGCAGAAGCTCCTATCAACAGCACTGGATTTATGTTCGAACTTGATACTTTCTACCTTCCCGAAAATATCGGCCTGACCCCAAAAGGTATTTTACTATTGTACAACCAATACGAAGTGGCTTCCTATGCCGATGGACAAATACAATTGCTAATCCCATTTAAAGAGGCGAAGAAATTTGTAACCCCGGCAATGAAACTGTGAATTAAGCAGGAAGAGCTGTTAGTTTCAGAATACTACGGATAGTACCGTAATGGATACCCAAATGTACCAGGTTAAAGCTGATGGCGTCCTCCACCTTATTGAGAGTGACCTGCGCACTTGTTGTATAAGGATTAAACTCTTTAAAGATTCCTTTTCTATAGTCCTCCCTGATCCACCCCGGGGCATTCAATAAACCGTCGGCAACCTCTTCTATCTCTCTTTTTGTCACTTTTTTTTCAGGAAAGGTACCCTTGCTATATTTTTTTATCAAATCCCCGTCCAATCTGGGCGTCAATCCACTCAACTTATAAATGAGTAACTGTTCGGTTACCACTACGTGAGCAATATTCCAGAACAAGTTATTATTATGTGATGAAGGGATCGCAAAAAGCTGATCTTCCGGAGTATTTAAAAGCACCTTGTGATATATCTCATGTAGTTTTTCTGTTATATCGAATTGTTTTTCCATGACTTCGTTTTGATAAAAGTATAGATTTTGGCCATAAATAGGTTTCTTTGCATCAGGATATTCTCCAAGTACTAAACAGATATTTAAGATGAAAGGAGTTCTATTTCACCTCAGCACCTGTGACACCTGCAAAAAAATCATAAAAGAACTTCAATTGCCTGAAGATATCATCTTGCAGGATATCAAGTCAAATCCAATCAGTAAGAGCCAACTTGAAGAACTAAAGACCCTGACCGGCAGCTATGAGGCCCTTTTCAGCAAGCGCGCCAGGTTGTATAAGGAACGAAATCTGAAAGACCAGGACCTGAAAGAATCAGATTTCAAAGAGTTGCTCCTGGAACATTATACTTTCCTGAAGCGGCCAGTTTTGCTTATCGAAAAGAAGGTCTTTGTTGGAAACGCTAAAAAAACCGTGGCTGCGGCCAGAGAAACACTCCACCCTTGACCAAAAGAACCCTGGCCCTGCTGGCAGCAATAGGTGCAACCACAATTTACGGCCTAAACCATACCATCGCCAAAGGGGT
>JABDQK010000041.1 GCA_013042255.1 Flavobacteriaceae bacterium
TGGTTTCCCAGCTGCTTACCCTGAAATTCTGGCTGTAAATAAGGATATTTGACCTGGTCAGAGGATATAGAAAATAAATCCGATCCTCAGCGGAGTAAAGGTCAGGTCCTCACCGGAATCAAGTTGCAATCCGTCTTTAAATAGGTTGTTGAGGGCATAATAAATATGGATATTAAAAGTATTGTATCCAAAATTTGCCGTAAGACCGTATCTGAAGTTCTCGATATCAGTGACGTAAAAAGAATCCTTGTATTCCGTGGTTACTAATTTAGATCTGGCACCAACGACGTAACCCAATTTTGCTCCGGCATAAAAACGCCAGAATTTATATTCGGTGGGCGTAGAATTCCGAAAGCGAATTTCAATGGGAAGCTCTATCAGATGAGTTTCTACTTTATTGCGTTTTGTATTGAGATTACTGTTTAGCAGACTGTATTCATAGCCGTCGGCGATTTCGCTCACTTGCAGGTTACTGTAATAGGAATTAACCGCATATCCCAATCCTATTCCCAGTCCCATGCTTCTCCTGGTGTTCAAAGGGAGGTCTTTAATAAATCCCATTTGTAAACCATAGGACAGATTCTGCTGATTGACACTCTCAGGTTTATTCAGGATTAAATTGTAGGTAAGACCTACATAGAATTGATCCTCGAGATAATCCGGGTCTCCTTCGGGAAGTATGTCCTGTGCAAACAGTGGAGAGGCAAGCAGGAAGGCAACAAATGAAATTAGGCATATTCGCATGTTCCTAAAGGTAGAATATTTACATAAACAGACATGAACAGAAATAAAAAAACGCCCCTTTATATGGAGCGTTTTAAAAATATATTCTTTCGGATATTACTGAACGTTCCTGAAAGCATCCCCTTCATAGGTTGTATAATTTACCTTAAGGGCATTTACCTTTCTCAACTCCTGCTTTATATCTGAGATAAGTCCCATACTGGCCTGCTTATCAACTTTTAAAGCGGTAGTCAGTACATTTTGTAATTCCTGTGGTTTCTTTGCTCTTTCTTCCAGGATAAAATCACCAACATCGGTAACATTGGCAAACTTATCATTGAGCTGGATCTTGGGTTCTGTACCGAAAACTTTCTGATAATCTCTCGTAGGTTTCCCGACATAGATATACAATACTCTGTCTTTTTTCTCCAGCTTTTTTACCTCACTTGCATTAGGCAGTACATTCTCTACCATAAGCGAACTGTCTTTCATGGTAGTTACCGTCATGAAAAAGAACAAGAGCATAAATACAATATCCGGAAGGGAGGCTGTTGATACAGCCGGTAGATCCCCGTCTTTTTTCTTTGTGAATTTAGCCATAATCTGGTGTTCCTTAAATTAGTTTGAAGTAGAGGTTTCTGCTTCAGAGAGTTTTTGTGGAAATAATTCCTGAATTTTCTGAACTTTTTCCTTCAGATCATCCCGAATACTGGAAGGTGTTTCCGGATTGAGGAATTCAGCTTCCATATCCGTAAAATCTCTGCCGAATAAACGTTGAGCTTCCCGGTTACGCAACTCGTTATAAGCGCCTACCAATTCATTCTGTACGGTAATATATGTGCCGTATTTGGTTTCCCGGTCATTCTTAAGGGAAATAATCGCCTTGGTAGGGTTATCGGAAGAAGACTCATCTCTACGCCCTTTACAGTAGTTGCAACTACCGTCTCCGCCATTGTCCAGAAAGGCCATGGCCTTAGTGCGAAGGTCCTTGAGATTTGTCAGTTCCTCTTCAACTAACAACTGACCGCTTTTATTGATATTCACCGTGAAGATATTCTTCTGTTTGATCACAACGTTATCCTCCGGCGGTTCCATTGGCGGTAACATCCGGTCTAAACCTGCATCTGTTTCAATGGTGGTCGTTACCAGAAAAAAGATAAGTAACAGAAAGGCAATGTCTGCCATCGAGCCTGCATTTACTTCTGGTGGTCCTCCTCTTCTAGACATAGCTTAAAATTTATTATTTATTAGTCATCTTTTTAACCCCTCCCCATAGCATAGAAACTACGGCGATTATTACCAGCAGGAAAAAGAGATTCAAGCCAGTTCCTATATTCTTAACAGTTTCCTCTGTGGTAGGGATTCCCCTGCTGGCCATTTCGTCCAGGTTCACATCTGTACCGGAGGAAATCGCATAAGCAAAACCAAGAACGATCAGAAATGCTCC
>JABDQK010000056.1 GCA_013042255.1 Flavobacteriaceae bacterium
CCATAGAAGTGATACAGGCCACATCAGGTTCAAGTTGCAGAAAGGACCGGTCGAATTCATCTGCTTCCACGACCGCATAATCATTTCCTTCGTAAATAAAATTACTGTTGAAATCTTCCGAGATCCCTCCCAGAAAAGCTGTGAGTGGAGTTCCTGTCTCCTTGAGAAGGTGAGCCAGAATACTCGAAGTGGTCGTTTTTCCGTGAGTGCCGGCAACGGCAAAGCAGAAAGTGTCTTTGGTTATCATCCCGAGAACCTCGGACCTCTTTTTTACCGTGAATCCCTGTTCAGTAAAATAGATCCATTCTTTTTGGTCTTTTGGTACCGCCGGCGTATACACCACCAGTGTTTCCTTTGCATTAAAAAATGATTCGGGAATTAGCGAAAGGTCCTCCGAGTAATGGATATCAATTCCAAGATTTTCCAATTCCCGGGTCAGCGGTGTAGAAGTCTTGTCATAGCCGGCTACAGATTTACCTAAAAAAGTGAAATATCGAGCCAGGGCAGACATACCGATCCCCCCGATACCGATAAAATACACCTTAAGAAAATCGAATTCCCTCATGATCCTGACTCAATTAATTTTTCAATTTCATCCACAATATGTTCTGTGGCCTTGGGTAAGGCCATTTTCTTGATATTTTCACTCAGTTCTTCCCTCTTTCGCTCTGATTGTAATAGTTCTTCAAATGAGGATTTAAATTCCTTTTCAAGATCCTTTTCGGCCACCATTTTAGCTGCATCCATATTTACTAATGCCAGGGCATTTTTGGTCTGATGGTCTTCGGCCACATTGGGTGAAGGGATAAAAAGCACAGGTTTACCCACAAGGCACAGTTCGGATACCGAGCCTGCCCCCGACCTGGAGATGATGATATCTGCAATCCTGTAACCGTGTTCCATTTGATTGAGATATCCGTAGACCTTTACATTTTCATTGTTATACTGTTTGTACTTCTCGTAATACATAGATCCACATTGCCAAACCAACTGTAATCCCGAGTCTTCGAAATACGACAGATGGTTTTCAATGAGTTTGTTGATTCTCCCCGATCCAAGGCTTCCCCCCAGGACCAACAAGGTCTTTTTGTTCGGATCCAGCTCGAAATACCCATAGGACGGCTTCGACTCTGCGGGCAACTGAACCAGAGATGATCTTACCGGGTTTCCGGTGAGGACGATCTTTTCCTTCGGGAAGAACTTATCCATCCCTTCATAGGCTACACAAATCCTTTTCACCTTTGCTGCCAGGAGCTTATTCGTGATCCCCGCATAGGAATTCTGTTCCTGCAGAAGACAGGGTATCCCTTTCCCGGATGCCACTCTGAGTACAGGTCCGCTTGCAAAACCTCCTGTACCGATAACAACATCAGGTTTAAAAGTGTTCACTATGTTCCTCGCTTTTATCAAACTACTAATCACTTTTAATGGGAAGAGCAAATTCTTCCACGTCAGTCTTCTCTGTAAACCACTTATCCATAATCCTTTTATTTCGTAACCAGCCTGTGGGACCTTCTGCATCTCCATCCTGTCTTTCGCCCCCACGAACAAAAACTCAGCTTCCGGAAATCGCTTTTTCAGCTCATTGGCGATTGCAATCGCCGGATATATATGGCCTCCGGTACCTCCGCCGGAGAGGATAAACTTATAGTTGCCCACTTAAGACTTCTAAAGGGTTATTCTCATCTACTTCCGATTCATCA
This sequence comes from Flavobacteriaceae bacterium, assembly GCA_013042255.1. Classification (GTDB taxonomy): domain Bacteria; phylum Bacteroidota; class Bacteroidia; order Flavobacteriales; family Flavobacteriaceae; genus Muriicola. Next base: position 1,704 of record JABDQK010000056.1, read on the forward strand.
AAATCATTTGTTCTCTTTCTACTTGCACTCAGGACAATGCCTATCGCCAGACACGTCATCCATATGGAAGTCCCTCCGGAACTAATCAGGGGCAGCGTTTGTCCGGTAACCGGAAACAGTTCAACAGCCACAGCCATATTGATCAGGGCCTGAAATACAATTGGCAGGCCCACTCCAACCACCAGTAATTTTCCAAACACCGACTCGTTGGCATTGGCCACCACCACAATTCTAAAAAGCAACAGCATGTAAAAGAACATCAGGGAAAAGCCTCCTATAAGACCATATTCCTCAACGATGATGGCATAAATAAAATCAGAGGAGCTCTGCGGCAGGAAATTCTTCATCACACTTTTCCCGGCTCCGTTCCCTACAAGTCCGCCACTGGAAATTGCTATTTTGGCCTTTTCAATCTGGTAATCTGCCTCTGTATCGGCAGGATCCCAGAAACTTTCAATCCGACTCATCCAGGTATCTACTCTGTTAGGAAAAAGATCGGGTGCCGCTTTGGCGACAAGAACAAAGAACATGAGTCCGATCAGACCAAAGCCTATCATCGCCGACAAGTATTTTAAAGGATAGCCTCCAAGGAAACAAAGAACCAACACCATAAAAAAGAGGATAGCTGCCGTTGAAAAATTTGCCGGTAAAATCAAAACAACAATAAGAAAAACGGGAGCCCACAAAGGCAAAATACTTTCTCTAAAAGTTACTTCACGATCTTTTATTTTAGATAGATACCGCGCTATATATACCATGAGTACCACTGAAGCCAGCGTAGAAGTCTGAAAGGTGATCCCAACCAGAGGCAATCTGATCCAACGACTTGCATTGGCTCCTTCAATTGTTGTTCCCTGAGCCAGCGTATACACCAGTAAGGCCAGGACTACGGGCATGGCAATTATAGAAAGGCCTTTGAAATAATGAGCGGGAATCTTGTGAACACCGTAAATTATTCCGAATCCCAAAAAAAGTAAGAGGCCGTGTTTCATCAGGTGCCCCATCGTAGTTCCATTTCCTACCACATATACCAGGTTACTGCTGGCACTATATACCGGCAGGAATGAGAATAAGGCCAGTAATGCAACTACTGCCCAAATTACTTTATCGCCCTGTATGTGTCTTAGAAATTTCAGAATCTATAAATTTTTAATGGCTTCTTTAAACTGATTTCCCCTGTCCTCATAATTTTGAAAAAGGTCGAAACTTGCGCATGCAGGGGAGAGCAAAACTGTATCACCCCGTTCTGCAATTTTGTATGCTACTTTAACAGCCTCAGACATGGCAAAGGTCTCGACGAAAATATCCACAGCATTGACGAAGGTCTGTCTGAGTTTGGAATTGTCTTCACCCAGGCAAATAATCGCCTTTACCTTTTCACGTACGAGGGGCATAAGGGCCTTATAATCATTTCCCTTATCAACACCTCCAACTATCCATACGGTTGGGGTAGTCATGCTATCGAGTGCATAATAAGTGGCATTGACATTGGTGGCTTTTGAATCGTTGATATACTGCACGTGATGAATTTTCAGGACTTTTTCGAGCCTGTGCGCAGCTCCCTGAAAGTTTTGAATACTCTCACGGATGGTTTCTTTACGGATCCCCACCAGTTTCGCCGCCGTAATGGCAGCCATGGTATTTTTAAGGTTGTGCCGACCTTCTAATGCTAGTGAATCTGATGCTAGTTCCATAGTGTCTTCTTGTGTCTTTATTTTAAATTCTTTTCCTTTTAAATAGGTTCCGTACTGTTTTTCTTTTTCTAAAGAGAAAGGCAGTTTGATGGCTTGGATAGGGTGATTTTCAAGGTGTTCGATTATTACTTTGTC
>JABDQK010000058.1 GCA_013042255.1 Flavobacteriaceae bacterium
GTTTTTCTTCATCCCAACCTTTTTCCACAAAGCGCTCAGCCGATTCAGGATTGATAAAATCAAGACGAATCTGTACATGGGTATCCAGGTTGATCACATTCTTAATTTTTTTCCGGGTGTCAGACACGGCTTTATTGGCAATTGGAAATGTTGAAACGTCCTCAATGCTGTATTTTGGTCCTTTTTCAACTTTATAGTGCTTAAATTCAGGGATCAGCTCCGGATTTTCCATTACCTCATTCAGGAACTGGGTTTCCTCAAAGGCATCATTTTTCGCGAAATGATTCACGGCTCTGTTCATGAATAAAACTTCCTGCTGTTTGTCCTCTGCCGGCAAGACGATATCCTTTGCAAAGTTCTGGCAGAATTTCAGGTAGTTCTTTGTATAGAAATTCTCATCAGCAAGGACATTCACCCCCAGGAAATTCTCCAGCCAGTATTTGGCGTCGTAACGGTTGCTGTCTACGGATAGAACCTTGTACCCTTCATCTTCCAGCACGTTAAAAATGAGGCAGCCTTTATCAAGCTTGTTGAGATTCACTCCCTGTTCCAGGCGAATTTCAAGACTGGAGGATTTTTCCTCAAATTGGAGGAATTCCTGTTTGATCTCACTTTTAAATATTCCGAGCGCTTCTACTTTTTCGTTATCCAACACTACATTGCTGAATTTTACTACGAATACTTCTCCATTTTTAATATGAGGGTGATCCGATTGATCGTAGAGGTGCTTCGCGATTTTTTTAGATTTTTCCTGCAGGAGGGCAGGGTCTTTAAAAATCTCCTTTGTCGCCTGATAGAGCTCATTAAATTCCAGGTCGGCTTCATGACTTAGCTGATAGTAATTCTCTTCTTTTTCCCTGAAGGGTTTTAGAAAAAATTCTTTCAGTAATCCCCGGGATTCATCATTGAGAGGATGAGGTTGGTCAGAGAGAAAAACACCTTCATTTTTATGTTTGTTACCAATGCGGTGCAATGATACTTCGTCGATTTGGGCATTAAAAAGGTTGATCATATTAAAGTGCTAAGTTTTAGGGTAAAATGGGGTTAACTATTTATTGAAGATTAAGAATATCAGGAGGGCTAGTTCCAGTTTTCATCGAAATCCAGATCGTCATATCGATCAAAGGTTTCATCGAAATCGAAATTGGGATCCGCCTCAAAGTTTTTCTCCGGGGGAGCATCCGGTAATTCGCCAAAACTAAAAAGCAGGTTGGGATACGTTTGTCCGTCCTGTGCCTCCACAATATCCGCCAGTTCCACAAAAAACGTCCACATACTCAGAAAGTCGTAAACATAGATCATTTTGGGATGCTGTCTGGTTAGGGTGTCCTCCAGAAAAGTTTCATTCATCAGTCGAACCGACTCATTACCTTCGCTCATATCAAAGAGGGCAATCTCTTCCTCCTGGTTCCAGTTTTCATCGCAGGTGTAGAAAGATGCCATTTCATCACCCATGAATCCAAAGGCCTGGGTAATGGCATTGTGAAAGTCTTCCAGCGTGCTGTCGGCCGCGATTTCGATATCTCTGAATATATCTTCTTTCGTATCGAGTATAATCCTGATTTTGTAAATCATCATGGATGCAAATTTCCTAATGGCAAAGTTACGAAGTTTCCTCGGTTGTTACCTCCTTTTGGGTTTCAAGAACCAAATAAAACTGGAGGCCAAATAACAAGGCTGCCAAAACCAGATGCAGTGGCTGAGTGGCAAAAGGGAAGTCGAAATAGTACATTGCGATCCCGGTAAGTATTTCAATTCCGATTAGGGTCAGGACCCAGTAAATTTTTGAATAGGTCAGTTTTCCGGCAAATATAATGTAGGCAATCCATCCGTTTAGCAGAACTACCACAAGGGATAGCGTGCGATGGATATAAAACTGTAACTCAGGTTGCGAAAGCCAAAGATTTTTTGCCCCTTCTCCAAGCATATCTATCTGTGTATCAATAAACTGGCGCACCTGGGTACCCAGAATGATCTGAACCATGGTAAGACCCAGAGCTACCCAAAGGAGTCGATTAACTTTTTGGTTATAGGGTGGCTTAGCGACATCAATTTTGGTTTTTTGTAAGAGATAGATCAGAAGGGCGACGATCACCAGGGCCATGACCATATGCAGCGTTATTCGAATGGGCAGGAGTAAGGAGTAGACCACGGTTGCGCCCAGCCATGC
>JABDQK010000059.1 GCA_013042255.1 Flavobacteriaceae bacterium
CCAGGATCAAACTCTTCATCGTTATAACATTAATAATATTAACGCTACCACAAATCCGCAGAGTCATCCCGCCCCAAAACGGTTCTCATGTTTCATTTAAATCTAATGATCTTAAATCCGCTAAAACCTACAAAGTCGATCCGAAAACCAACCCCTTCAGCTTTAACAAATTCGCTGTCTACCAATATATCAATGAACTTATTTATTCCTTATTTCACCCAACGATCCCTCGCTAAGCGGGTGCAAATATAGAGCCATTTTTTTAATTAAAAATAATTTTCTAAATATTTTTAAGAAAATAATTCCGCTCCGGAAATAATGCCCTCAGAACTAGGATTTTGCAGTCTTTCCCAGTAAAAAAGGCTTATAAAGATAATAGAAGTTGATGGATTCCGCAACTATTTTTTTTGTTTTTGTTGCTGGTTCCATTTGTTTGTCAACGAAGCGTAATCATAGTCGAGAACCGACTCCTGCCGCTGTAGTGTTTTGTCTGCAAAGGCCCTTTGTAAAATGTCTTCTATAAGGTAGTCTTCATGCACTGTTTGCGGACTGAATTCTTCCTTGATACTTATCTTAAACATCTTGGCGGTGGTGTTATACCAAAAAGCTCTCCACCCATTGCGCAATTCCTTCACCAGATCAAAAGCCGTCTTCCCGGTCTGCCTGTAAATCAGTTTAACAAGAATCTGACCCTCAGTCCGTGTTAGTTTTTTTAATTCCTCAGAAAACTCCTCCTCAATATACTTCTGTACCTTCCTGGTATACTTCTTCCTTTTCCTATTTTTCGTGATACGTTCCAGGCTGTCATTTAAATTTACCAATCGTTCGGAAGCTAATTTCGCATAAGGGTAAACTTTTAATGTCTTTCTCTTAAGAATATAATATCGGAGCTTGTCCTCATACGATTCAAACTCCAACTTACCGAAAATAAATACTTCATCCAGGGCAATAGACGCCTGAAAGAGAGAGTCTCCTTCAATAATAATCAACTTCTCCTGCAATGAATCCAATGGCTGGTCTTCTATCTGTGCCTGCAAGTGGCTCAGACAGCCTAGAAATAAGCCAATAAATATTCGATTCCACATAAATTGTAATCCTCAATAATTATTCACCAAAATTAATCATAAAGAAGATTCCGGGTTATTAATTAAACGTGAATATTGCTAAGTTTGTATCCAAATTAAATTCTTAGATGAGCGACTCAAAAATTCTTACTAAAAAATCCATCGAATTCTTCGAAAAATATCTCAACAATGCCTCCCCCACCGGTTATGAATGGGAAGGACAAAAGCTCTGGATGAACTACATAAAGCCTTATGTGGACACGTTCATCACAGACACATACGGAACTGCTGTCGGCGTTATTAACCCAGAAGCTCCTTATAAGGTTGTTATCGAAGGACATTCTGATGAGATTTCCTGGTACGTTAATTACATCACTGACGACGGACTGATCTATGTGATCAGAAACGGTGGAAGTGATCATCAGATCGCTCCTTCCAAATGGGTCAATATTCATACCAAAAAAGGAATCGTCAAAGGAGTCTTTGGCTGGCCTGCAATACACACCCGCGACAAAAGCAAGGAGAAGCCCCCGCAATTAGACAATATCTTTATTGACATTGGTGCGAAGGATAAGAAAGAAGTGCTTAAACTAGGAGTCCATGTGGGTTGCGTGATCACCTATCCCGACCAATTCCACATCTTAAATAAAAACCGCTTTGTCTGCAGGGCAATTGACAACAGGGCCGGGGGCTTTATGATCGCAGAAGTTGCCCGATTGCTCCACCAAAATAAAGTAAAGCTGCCCTTTGGACTCTACATTACAAATTCTGTGCAGGAGGAGATCGGCCTGAGGGGGGCCGAAATGATCACACAGACCATCAGGCCCAATGCTGCCATTGTTACAGATGTGTGCCATGATACAACTACCCCGATGATCGACAAAAAAACACAGGGGCACACTGAGTTGGGTGAAGGCCCGGTGATCTCCTACGCCCCGGCAGTACAAAATAAATTGAGGGAACGCATTATTGTAACGGCAGAGTCTAAGAAGATTCCATTTCAGCGTATGGCGTCCTCCAGATCAACAGGCACAGACACCGATGCTTTTGCCTACAGTAACGGAGGTGTTGCCTCTGCCCTGATCTCACTGCCGCTTAGGTATATGCATACCACCGTGGAAACGGTTCACAAAGATGATGTGGAAAATGTGATCCGCCTCATTTACGAAACGCTACTAACCATAAAACCGGGAGAGACTTTTAGTTATTTCGATTGAGAAAACACTAAGATATCTACCGTATTTAGTTTCTGTTTTAAA
>JABDQK010000062.1 GCA_013042255.1 Flavobacteriaceae bacterium
AGGTTGGCGGTGAAGCCGGTGGGTTTTTTACCCAGGACGATTATAAGGAAATCGTGGCCTATGCTGCTGACCATTACATGACCGTCGTCCCTGAAGTGGATATGCCCGGACATACCAATGCAGCTTCAGTGTCTTACCCCTTTTTAGACGGGACAGATAAACCCCTTAAACTCTATGAAGGCACAAGAGTAGGCTTCAGCACATTTGACACCCGTAAGGATACCGTATATGCCTTTATCGATGATGTGGTCAGGGAAATATCCGAAATCACTCCAGGGCCTTATTTTCATATTGGAGGTGATGAGAGTCATGCTACTAAAAAAGCCGACTACATTTATTTTGTCAACCGGGTGGAAAAGATAGTTCAGAAACACGGTAAGCAAATGATTGGATGGGATGAAATCGCCCAGGCCGATGTAGACAGTACCTCCATTGCCCAATTCTGGTCGAGCGAGAAAAATGCCACCACTGCCATAGAAAAAGGTATGAAGGTGATTCTCTCCCCCGCCAAAAAAACCTATCTCGATATGCAATACGATACACTATCGAAACACGGCTTGCACTGGGCAGCCTACATCCCGGTAGATACGGCTTATGTCTGGAGTCCCGAGTCCTATGTTCCTGAGATTCCTAAAGAACAGATTCTAGGAGTGGAGGCGCCGCTTTGGTCTGAGACGATCAGCAATATTCAAGAATTGGAATACCTCGCTTTTCCCCGGGTCATCGGCTATGCCGAGCTGAGCTGGAGTCTGGAGGAAAATCGCGACTGGGAAGATTTTAAAGTAAGGCTGGCCAATCAGGCGCCTTTTATGGAGCGGATGAATGTAGCCTTTTATCCTTCCCCGCGAATAGACTGGGTGCAAGCCGAAAAGAAATCCAGGGAAATTCTCAAGGATTAATTCATTAAAAAGACCGCAATTAACCTAAACCTAAACAAATGAAAATCAAGTTCCTGTATATCACCATGATTTCATGTCTGGTCCTTCAGGGCCAGAATGACAACGACACCATACCCAAAGCAGAAGTGGTCACCACCATGCAGAGTGTGAACATCAATGGAAGGACCCATTATCTCACTGCTCAGGCGGGAACCTTTGAAGTTCGGGATGAAAAAAACAAACCGCTGGCATTGATGGGGCATACCTATTATACCAAAGGGGACAAGAGGGAAATAAACACCAGGAGAAGACCTATCGTTTTTGCCTATAACGGCGGACCCGGTTCTTCCTCTTACTGGTTGCACATGGGGATACTGGGGCCAAAAAGGATTGTCGTCAACGACCCCGACTATACCCCCGCGGCACCGTATCAGCTGGTCAATAACAATTATTCCATTCTGGATGTGGCCGACCTGGTCATGATCGATCCTGTGGGTACCGGCCTGAGTGTACCCATGGGAAAAGCAGAATTCAAGGATTTCTGGGGTGTAGATCAGGACATTAAGAGTCTGTCCATGTTTATCAGGCAGTTCCTGATTGCCAACGACAGGATGAACAGCCCCAAGTACCTTTTGGGGGAAAGTTACGGGACCTTCAGGAATGCAGGACTGATGAACAAGCTTTTACAAGACGGGATTGCCCTCAATGGGGTTATTATGGTCTCGGCAGTATTTGATCTTCGCACATTAATCTTTCCACCTGATGACGACCTGCCATATGTCGTTCATTTTCCCACCTATGCCGCAACGGCCTGGTACCACGATATGGTTAGTGACAAACCTGAAAATGTTTACACTTTTTTGGATGAGGTAAGGAAGTTTACCGAAGAGGAATACACTCCGGCCCTCTTTAAGGGGGACCAGCTCACAGCAACTGAAAAATCAGATATAGCCGCAAAACTGGCGGCATTCACGGGAACTTCAGCCGATTATTGGATGAAGGCAGACCTGAGGGTGACCAATAGCGAATTCTTTGCAGAATTCTTACGGGATAAGGGGCAGATAGTAGGTAGACTCGATTCCCGTTTCACCGGGATCAACCAGGACCTGCTTGCGCAGGAAGGGAACCACGATCCGCAGAGTTCAGCCATCTCTCCAGCTTATACCGCCGGATTTCTTGACTACTTCCACCGGGAACTGAAGGTAGATAAGAAACTGCATTACGCAACTTCGGCCTATGAACGAAAAGGTTTTAAATGGGATTGGAAACACGTAGGGAACGACCGATGGGGAGCACAGGCAGCGATCAATACCGGAATAGATATGGCCCAGGCCATGTCGAGGGACCCCAATGTAAAGGTTTTGATTCTCAACGGAATTTATGACATCGCCACTGTTTTCTACGGGGTGGAACACAGTATCAACCACCTGGGCTTAACCCCGGAAATCAAGGACAATATCATCATGAAGTACTACGAAGCCGGGCATATGATGTATACCCACCCTCCTTCGATGGCCAAATTCAAGGAGGATGTAGCCGACTTTATTAAGGATACCTCCCGCTGATAATCAACAGCAGGCGTTTTATTTTTTTACTCTTACTTATCTGTTCCCGGTAAGCCTTCGGGTTTTACCGTTTGCCAGGTAAATGGTTCCGCCTTTTTGGCGACAGGCCAGACCTCATCAAGGGTATTAGCCTCGTACACCGTTCCATTCCTTATAACATGTGTCAATGTATTGGTATTGCGCAGCGATTCCAGAGGATTCCCTGAGAGGATGACTATATCGGCTAGTTTACCTACCTCCAGTGACCCCAGGTCCTTTTCGAGGCCTAGTGCCGTAGCTCCCTGGATGGTGGCTACCTTTAAGGCATCGTGGTTTGCCATCCCTCCGCTGGCTACAGACCACAGTTCCCAGTGGAAACCAAGTCCCTGTAGTTGACCGTGACTGCCTATACCGGCAAGTCCACCTGCCTCAACCAGATCCTTCATAAATACCCCGTGCTTTTGAAAAACGTGTTCCTCATCCATAAACCAGCCCGGCCTCCTTCTCGATTTGTTGGCAAGTTCTTCGTAAGGGGTAAAATACTGGATTTTTTTATCGCCCCAGACATCTTCCCGCGAATAGTAGTAATTCTCTGCCCATGGCCCTCCGTAAGAAACCAGCAAGGTAGGAGTAACGGCCATTTTTGAATCGGCAATCGTTTTAACCACGTCATTATAAATAGGATAAATGGGCAACGAATGCTCATGTCCGGGATAACCATCCAGTAATTGCGTCATATTGAGCTTAAAATCGAGTCCTCCTTCCGTAGTGGGCATCAATTTCAACTCTTTAGCCGCCATAATAACCCATTGCCGTTGCTGCCTGTTCCCCACCAGATACATTTTGATGGTTTTTGTATTGTAGTATTCGCTGTATTGTTTAAGTACTTCCTTGGCGTGGTCGAGACTTTTGATTTTATACCTCCAGAAACCAACACCCGGACCTGTACTGTACACACGGGGTCCGTGAAGTATCCCGGCTTCAACCATATCGGAATAGGTAAGTACATCCGTGGTAGCCGTCTGGGGATCCCGGGTGGTGGTAACCCCGTAGGCAAGGTTGGCAGAATACATCCATACCTGGTTTTTATGTATGCCCCATTTGGGCCACATATGCGCATGTGTATCCACAAATCCTGGTGTTAGGGTCTTTCCGCTTACATCTATAACCGTGGCTTCTTCGGGCACCACAATCGAACCGCTGGCCCCTATGGCTTTGATTCGGTTATTCTCTATCAGTATATCCCCTCCTTCAATCACCTCATCCCCTTTCATACTAATTATACGCCCTCCTTTAAGCAGAAGCATACCCTCCGGGATCTGTCTGGTGTAACTCACCTTTATTTTAAATTCTTCCGCTTTAAAGGTCTCCTTATCCTCTTCCTTATCTTCTTCCTTCTCCGTATCTGTTGAGTCCTTTTTCTTTTTTAATTCCGCCAGCTCTTTCTCCTTCTTTTTAGCCGCTGCCAGGCTATCCTTAAAGCTTTTCCCGGCTTCAAGGTCGTATCGGAAATGACTTGCACCTAAAGACCAGTGTACTTTTTTACCATCTGAAGACCAGGCTGGAAATTCGCCCCCCATCACCGTAAGTTGCATCGCCGGGAAAGCAGCTTTATCAGCAGACGCGACAGATATGGTAGGGGTCTTACCGTATTTAGGTATAGTCACGGTATAGATATCGTTATTGATCTGAGCCAGTGCCGTTTTACCATCAGGGGAAATACGGATTTCTGAAGGACGTGAA
>JABDQK010000068.1 GCA_013042255.1 Flavobacteriaceae bacterium
GCATGGATCCAAAAGAATCGGGAGTAGGCCCTGAAATTGTCCCACTTCCCATCATATCCCCGCTATTAACCTTACAGCCATTAACTGTATGATGTGCAAGTTGCTGGGCCATGGTCCAGTACATATATTTAAAATTTGTCTTACACAGGGTAGTGCCAGATCCGTCCTCGGTTTTTAGTTCCACTTCCAGTTTAATATCAAAACTTTTATCGCCTTGTTGACGGAGGTAGGGCAGGGGTTGTGGATCCTGCTCAGGACTGGCTACCCGGAAGGGCTCCAATGCGTCGAGGGTTACTATCCAGGGGGAAATGGAGGAGGCAAAATTCTTCCCCAGGAAAGGTCCCAGGGGTACGTATTCCCATTTTTGCAGATCCCGTGCACTCCAATCGTTAAATAAGACCAGGCCAAAGATGTATTCTTCAGCTTCTTCAACTGAAATGGGCTCTCCCATAGCATTGGCATCGGTAGTGATAAACGCCATCTCCAATTCAAAGTCGAGCAATCGCGAGGGACCAAATACAGGTTTTTCGACGCCTTTGGGCAGGGTTTGTCCGTTGGGCCTGCGGATAGGTGTTCCGCTTGGGATAATGGTTGAGCTTCTCCCGTGATAGCCTACAGGGAGATGCAGCCAATTGGGCAATAATGCATTCTCGGGATCCCTGAACATCTTCCCTACATTGGTAGCGTGTTCCTTACTGGAATAGAAATCGGTGTAATCTCCAATATGAACAGGTAATTGCATCTCTATTTCATCCATTGTAAAAAGGACGATCTTCTGATGATCTTTATTTTTCTGAAGCTCCTGATTTGTACTTTCAAAAAGTTCACTTATCCGGTTTCGCACCAAACGCCAGGTTTTTTTCCCATCTGATATAAAATCGTTCAGGGTGTCCTGCAGAAAGATATCATCGGTTAAGGGAATATCTTTAAAATATCCAAGTTGTTGCAAGGCTCCCAGGTCGATAGCGTGGTCTCCGATACGCGTACCAATAGTAATGACATCATCCCTGGTAAGGAATACGCCAAAAGGAATATTCTGAATTGGGAAGTCTGAATTGGCGGGTACCGGCAACCAGGACGAAAGGGATGGGTTATTAGCTTTTAGTGGCATGTCGAAATTGTTAATTGCTGTTTGATAAAATCCTGATCAAATATATTATTTTCTAGACATTAAAGTCCTGCAATTTGTACTTTTACGCCTCAATAGAAAGAAAATAGCCGGAATGAAAAGGGATACACAAATTTTTGAACTGATTGCTGCAGAAAAAGAGCGGCAGATCAATGGAATTGAGCTTATAGCATCAGAGAATTTTACAAGTCCGCAGGTAATGGAGGCAGCCGGTTCGGTGTTGACCAATAAATATGCTGAGGGCTACCCGGGGAAGCGATATTACGGAGGCTGTGAGATCGTTGACCAGGTAGAGACTATTGCCATAGAAAGGGCCAAGGAGCTGTTTGGTGCCGTTTATGCCAACGTGCAACCACATTCGGGATCACAGGCAAATGCTGCAGTATTCCAGGCATGTCTTCAGCCCGGTGACACCATCCTGGGTTTTGATCTCTCTCACGGAGGTCACCTTACCCATGGTTCACCGGTTAATTTTTCAGGAAAATTATACCGGGCAACTTTTTATGGAGTGGAGGAAGAAACCGGGATGCTCAATTACGATAAAATCAAGGAAATCGCTGACAAAGAAAAGCCAAAGCTCATTATAGCAGGGGCTTCGGCCTATTCCAGGGATATGGATTTTAAGAGATTCAGGGAAATTGCGGATAGTGTAGATGCCCTTTTACTGGCAGATATTGCCCATCCGGCTGGTTTAATTGCCAAGGGGATCCTCAATGATCCGATTCCTCATTGTCATTTTGTGACCACCACTACTCATAAAACCTTACGGGGTCCGAGGGGTGGACTCATCCTGATGGGGCAGGATTTTGATAATCCTTTTGGTGTCAGACTGAAAAATGGGAACCTTAGAAAAATGTCTTCCCTGATAGACCTGGCGGTATTTCCCGGAAACCAGGGTGGACCTTTGGAGCATATTATAGCGGCAAAGGCCATCGCTTTTGGTGAAGCCCTGACCGAAGAATTCCTCCATTATATGATTCAGGTGAAAAAGAATGCGGCCGCTATGGCAGCTGCTTTTGTCGCAAGGGAATACAAGATCATTTCCGGAGGGACAGACAATCACGTAATGCTCATCGATCTACGAAATAAAGGGATTACCGGAAAGGATGCGGAAAAAATATTGGTTCAGGCCGATATCACGGCAAATAAAAATATGGTCCCATTCGATGATAAGTCGCCTTTTGTCACTTCCGGGATCAGGTTTGGTACTGCTGCAATAACCACTAGGGGTCTTAAGGAAGACGATATGGGTATTATTGTTTCCTTTATCGATGAAGTTCTTAGCAATCCGGAAAATGAAGATGTTATCTCCAGGGTGAAGGAAAATGTAAATGCGATGATGAGGAAAAGGCCTTTGTTCAGTTCTTTACTGATTGAGCAGGTTTAGGTCGCCCCGAATAATACTTTTGCTCTTCAGGTCGTAGATAAGGGCTTCTTCATCCGATTCAAAGTAGAGTCCCCAGTAATTGTAATACCCCTTTTCGTCAATCTGATTAGGCCCTACGAAACGCAGCATGGCATTTTCCGATTCAACTTCCTCGTAAACCGGGATAAAGATTTCCATTGGGGTCATGGACATATGTCGGGTGAGGTAGACATAGTTCTCAGCCAATACACTAAGAATTGTATCTAACTGGTGTTCAACGCTTTCGGGGGCGATCTTTTTTATAACTATAGTACAATCTTTTAGTTGGAAGGAAAGCTCTTCTACATCGATAAAAGTACCGTTTAATGCCCTGATTTCCTGCATATGATGATTTAACAGGGTGAGGCCATTATTTACCCAATGAGGTCCGTGGGAACCCCAGGTACCTTGCTGGATATGGTATAAAACTTCATGCAGATTTAAAGGGCAGAACAATTCTATGACCAGGTTGTTTTCTTCGCAACAAACAGTAGAGTTACTGATTTCAATATTGGAAAAATAGTCTTTTTCGAGTCGATTTTTAAGAGAAGTCAGGCCAAGTGCCTCCTTCTTCCCTTCCTTACAAGAAGAGAAATACACCTTTGTATTTCTTTGTCTGTGGGGCATAGCAACTACTTTTTTTAAACCCTAATGTAAAATTAATGTTAAATCCTAGTAGTGTACTATATAAAAACCATAGAATTTATATGGTTTTTCTATAAAAGTGAAGTTTCTATGTGAATTACTTTACATAAAACATTGAAGATCAAGAGTTTTTAGATAAAGCCTCTGTTTCTAGAAGCGGTAATAAGTGCCTGATCATTCTGTTTTTCAACACCGAAAAGCGACTTGAGTTGTCTTTTGCGGTTTTCGATGCCGGGTAAGGAGAGCGAAATGAATTTTACCATATCCTTGGTTTTGGTACCTATGGACAAATGGTAAAGGATTTTTTTGTCATTTTCATCCAGGGATATATCCTGAGCCATCTTTTTACGAATGGCTACCAGAGCCTTTTGGGTGTAGTAGGGGGGAGAATTCAGAACGGTATTTACCATAGCCTGAAGGGATTTCTGGTCTATCTCTGTTTTCACCATATACCCTTCGGGATCAACAGCCTGCATGATACTATTAATTCGATAGTTGTCGCTGAAGGAAGACATAAAGACAATCTTCGAGTCGGGAGAAACCTTGCGGGCAAATACTCCCAGGTCTTCACCTGTCTTGGCCGGGCCGTCTGTAGGGTTGGAGAGTTGGATATCTAAAAGGAGTATGTCATACGGAATCCCTTTGGCAGCTTCTTCTATTCTCTTTGTGGCTTCTTCATAGGATTTAGCTGTATCCATCTGGACTTTGAATCCTTCAAAATCTGAGTCTTCCAGAATAAACTTATATCCCAGAGTGGTCATTTCGTGATCGTCGACTGCTAAGATTCTTACCTTTTTCATAAACGCTCCATTTTATGCTTCCTGCAGGTCCTTAGGTAAAGATATTTCTTTTTTTGCTTCCGGCGAAATGTGCTCCAGTGGGATTTCCACCAAAACAGTAGTTCCTATGCCCAATGCACTTTTCAAATGCCAATCGCCATTAATCTTGTTTACACGCGATTTAATATTCTTGTGACCAATACCTTTTTTACCTTTTGCGGCATCAAATCCACGCCCGTTATCCTGGATGGTAATTACCAAATCAGAATCGTTGATCTCGAAAGATACATATACTGTGGAGGCATCGGCATGCTTTATGCAGTTCTGAAGGCTTTCCTGTAATATCCGATAAATATTAATTTTCGTGATTCCCTGCAGATTATCCCAGTCGAGATCCTGATCATAGGTAAAATGATAATCGATCCCCGCCGTTTCGCAATTGCTCTTTAGAAGGTCTTCGATAGAGCTGATAAAATTGTTGAATTTCTGATAGGAGGCATCGTTGAGTTCATGGGAGATAGCCCTGATCTCTTCCTGTACTTCCTTGAGTTTTTCGATGGCCTGTTCCCTGAGGGCAACGGCTGCCTCATCTCCTTTTTTGTTGAGCCCGAGGAGGATCATCCGCACCCCATTCATTTCCCCGAGAATACCGTCGTGCAGTTCTTCTGAGATACGCTTTTGTTCGGTTTGCTTACCTTCTTCCAGCTTTTGTTTCTGTGCCAGCATGAGGTTAAAGATCTCCTGGTTGGCCTCCTGTTGTTGCTGCTGAAACCTCAGGCGCTGGTTTTTAACGCGCTGATCCACGATGATAAAGAGGGCGATGGCCAGCAGGATTACTCCAACTGCAATTCCAATCCATATCAGCCGTTGTTTGGAGAGTTGAATATTTTCTGCTTCAGTTTCAGCGGTTTCATATCTGATAAGTCCGAATTTGTCACGGATATTACGTTCCTCGATCTGCATGCTGTCTTGTACTGCAATGTATTCCCCCTGGTATGCTGCAGCATTTTCAGGATCGAGCTCAGCCAGAAGTAGAAGAGTCTCGAGATACCTGAGGTTATTATTGATTTCCCTGGCGAGATCCCTGGCATTAGTGGCGTATACATAGGCATCAGGAAGGATTCCCACTCGCTGAAAATATTGGGCTAAATGATAGTAATTCAGGGAGAGCCCTTCCACGTCCCCTATACTATCGCGTATATGCAGTGCCCTGTACAGGTCGTTTTCCACAGTGGTGGTTTCGCCTAATTCTAAGTTTGTCAAAGCAAGATTCCCCAGGGTACGTGCATATGAATCCGGACGTTTGAACAAGAGACTGTCGG
>JABDQK010000075.1 GCA_013042255.1 Flavobacteriaceae bacterium
ACATGCTGTCTCACCCATTCTTCAGGCTGATAAACAACGAATTTTTTACGGATGATGTCAAAGATCAGGGATTTATTTTCCCTATTTTTGAAACGAAACTGATACCCCGGAAAATTCAGGTTTTCCATGGTACAAATTTGATGATTTTTTTTCGATGGAAGAAGTAAAGCGACTTATTGATGAGATTCGAAAAGGGGAGATCAAACCGATCTATTTCCTGATGGGGGAGGAGGCTTATTACATTGATAGAATCGCTGAATACATCAGTAAAAATGTACTTTCTGAAGAAGAAAAAGGGTTTAACCAGATGGTGCTTTACGGCAAAGATGTAACTGTAGACGATATAGTCTCAAATGCCAAACGTTTCCCCATGATGTCTGAACGCCAGGTGATTATCGTAAAGGAAGCTCAGCATCTGTCGCGAACCATTGAACAATTGGCATCCTACGCCGAGAATCCACAACCTTCCACTGTGCTCGTAATTTGTTACAAGTATAAAAAACTGGATAAACGCAAAAAACTACACAAGCTTCTTAAAGCTCCGAATGGACAGGTTTTTGAAAGTAAGAAATTATATGAAAACCAGGTATCTGAATGGATTAGGAAAATACTGAAGACGAAAGGTTATCCCATTTCGTATAAGGCTTCCATTCTTTTAGTAGAATTTTTAGGAACCGATCTGAGTCGAATTAATAATGAACTTGATAAATTGTCTGTTGTTCTACCTCAAAATACGGAGATAACTCCTGAAATCATTGAAAAGCATATCGGGATCAGTAAGGACTATAACAATTTCGAACTTAAGAAGGCCATTGGGGAAAAGGATATTGTCAAGGCCACAAAAATCATAACCTATTTCGCACAAAACCCAAAGGACAATCCCTTTGTAGTAACCATATCTCTGCTTCACACATTTTTTACCCAACTGCTGCAGTATCACGGTCTGAATGACCATTCGGCCAGAAATGTGGCAAGCGCACTGAGGATCAATCCGTATTTTGTGGACGAATTTCAAACCGCGGCCCGCAATTATTCCATGAAAAAATCGAGTAAAGTGGTTTCTTATCTCAGAGAATTGGATATGAAAGGTAAGGGGGTAGGCGCGTACAATATCAGTCAGGCCGACCTGCTAAAAGAACTCCTTGTAAAAATTATGTAGGCCCTATTTCTTATCGATACTGTATTTACCAGGTCCAAGAAGCATAATAGTAACAAAAATCGTAAGGAAAAGAAGTGCTTTTTCCTTGTTCCCAAACGGGTCCTGAGCGTGAACAATAAATGCTGCAACTGCCATAGTAATAGCCGTTGGCAAGGCAGCCCATCGGGTTTTAAATCCGATCATCACAAGGATCGGGCAAATGAATTCGCCTATTATTGCCAAAAATAGAGAAGGAGTAGCACCCAGGCCAAGGGGATCTCCAAATTCGAAATCTCCGGAGAGTAATTTTTGAAATTTAGGGTAACCGTGGGTGAGAATCATGGCAGAAGCCGATATTCTCAAAAATGCCAAACCGATATTAACTTGCAGGTTATTTTTCATGATTCTATTGGGGATATGTTAACTAAATGTAAAATAATTTTAGAAAAAAACAATAATCTAGGAAAGAATAGTGCCAATTTGTGCGACCAGTTCATCAACATCGAATTTATTAAACGCCAGGGGAGGTTTTATTTTTATGACATTATCATAAGGACCATCAGTACCCACTAATATAAATTGCTCCCTTAATCTGTTTTTTAAAAAGCCGGCCAATTCTGTATTGGGTTGTCCCTTCTCATCGATCATTTCGATTCCCAGGAATAATCCATGACCTCTAACATCACCTATGGTTTTATGTTTTATCTGTAGGCCATGCAATTGCTTCTTAAGGTATTCTCCAGTCTGCAGCGCATGTTCCTGTTTCTTTTCATTCTCGATAACCTCCAGAACTGCAAGTCCGATCGCACATGAAACGGGATTCCCACCAAAGGAGCTAAAAAATTCTGGTCCCTTTTCAAAGGAGGATGCTATCGCGTCAGTCGTTATTACAGCCCCCATTGGATGTCCGTTCCCCATGGGTTTCCCAATAACGACGATATCAGGGATGACATCGTATAGTTCAAATCCCCAGAAAACTTCTCCAAGCCTCCCAAAGCCAACCTGCACTTCGTCGCTTATACAGATTCCACCCTGCTCCCTGATCGCAGGATAAATCGCATTGAGATAGCCTTTAGCTAAAGGAACCTGCCCGCCACACCCCACTATAGGTTCAGCATTGAAGGCAGCAATACTGCCCGAATGTTTTTCTATCAGTTTCAGTGCATTTTGCGCATAGGCGGCACCGGCACTCCCATCGTTTTCCCATGAACTTCCATACACTTTAGGCATTGGGGTTTCAAGTGTGTCCTCGGGCTTTCCATTTCCGAGGTCGGCATTGAATTTATAAGAACTAATCTCCATTCCGGACTGTGTATGTCCGTGGTAGCCGTGTTCAAGGACCATGATCTTTTTCTTCAGTGTATGGGCTCTTGCCATTCTGATGGCCAGATCTGTTGCTTCACTTCCTGAGTTCACAAAGTAGACTTTGTTCAAGGGTTCCGGAAATCTTTTGAGCAAGGCATCACTGTAATCCCGAAGGGCATTGTAGATATATCGGGTGTTGGTGTTTAAAGTTGCCATGGCTTTTTGCCCGGCTTGTACTACGTGGGGATGGCAATGGCCAACCAACATAATATTGTTATAGGCATCCAGAAAGGTGTTTTCTTCCGCATCATACATATACTGGAATGCCGCACCAACCATATGAATAGGTTTTTTATAGCTCAGGGAAAGATTTTTACCAAAATGCTTTCGCCTATGTTCGAGCAATGCTGTCCCGGAAACTGATTTGGTATTTGCGAAACCACAAACTTCTCTACATTTTCTTTTTGCATGAAGTGGATTAATCTTCAACCACTGATAAAGTAATTTCCAGGCCCCATTTTCACTGATTGTTATATAATCCGATTTGGGATTTTCCCGACTATTGAATGCCGATTGGCAAACACTGATACAGAGCCTTGTGGCAATAAGATAGTAAAGGCTGTCACATTCCATTTCGGTCAGTGGGAATTCCCGGTGATAGCCCTCGAGTACCTTGAGCCCAGAATCCAATGGATGGTCCTTTTGCATCATGGCATAGGTCATCCCAATGGCCACCTCATTGACCAACCAGGTATGGCACATGTCCCCAAAATCAATAATCCCTGTTACTTTATTATGGTCTGTAAGTATATTCCAGTCGTTTCCGTCATTGTGAATAAGGCTTTTACGATAATTGCTCGCAAATGGGGCAACATGTTCCCGAAACTGTAGCATGAAATATGAAACGAGATTGCGAGCAGAGGGATCTGAAATAAACTGAAGTAAGGGACTCGATAAATGAAGATGTCTGAGATCCCACGGAATTTCTCTGGCCTCAAACACTTCTTCCTGATGGGTCAGTAATTTAAGGTCCATTTTACCAAGAAAACTGCCGAATGATTCCAACAGGGCAGGGGTGTGGCGTATTTCTCCTAAAAAAGATCCTTCCACAAAAGTTAATAGCCTGTAAATATTTCCGCTTTCTACAACAAATACTTCTCCGGAGGAGGTTGCTATTCCTTTTGGAAAACTACTATTCCTTATGGTATTTAGTTGTTGCAGTACCCGTTCCTCTGCATGGAGTTCCTTTTTTATCCGAATGGAATTCTGATATATTTTCAGAATAAAAATACCTTCTTTGGCCTCAACCTTATAATTTGTACTTCCGTAGCCTTCCAGCCTGGAAACCGAGTTCAGTTGCAGCTTGTAATATTCTTTCAGGATGTTATTTATCCCCATATGAGTTTCTTATGCACTCTAAACATATAATATTTATCAGAGACACAAAAAGAAACAGCAACTTAACGAAGGCGTGGGTAGTCGGTAGGATTTACCTCGTGCATAATTTGATAAATTTTTTCAAAGATATCTTCAGCATTGGGTTTTGAAAAATAATCCCCATCTGATGCATAGGCCGGGCGGTGTGCATTGGCACTCAGCGTCTGCGGCGGACTGTCTAGGTATTGAAAAGCTCCCTGTTTTTCAATGATTTCCTGCATGAGATAAGCGGCACATCCTCCGGGTACATCCTCATCAACTATCAATAGACGATTTGTTTTCTGTACACTCTTAAGGACGTCATTTTCAAGATCAAAAGGCAATAGGGTCTGGGCATCAATAATCTCTGCATCGATACCTACTTCCTTCAGCTCATTTGCTACTTCCATTACTATTCTCAGGGTAGACCCATAAGACAAAACAGTAATATCGCTACCTTCTTTAACGGTTTCAACACGCCCGATGGGGGTACATAATTCTCCCAGATTAGAAGGTTTGGGTTCTTTTAGACGATATCCGTTGAGGCTTTCGATAACCAGGGCGGGTTCGTCGCTTTTAAGAAGGGTGTTGTAAAAACCGGCAGCCTTTGTCATATTCCGGGGCACAAGCACATACATCCCTCTGAGCAGATGTATTATTCCTCCCATTTGCGAGCCGGAGTGCCATATGCCTTCGAGTCTGTGCCCACGTGTGCGCACAATTAAAGGGGCTTTTTGTTTTCCAACCGTTCTGTAGAGTAACGTTGCCAGGTCGTCACTCAGGGTTTGCAGACAATACATCAGATAATCGAGATACTGGATTTCCGCAATTGGCCTCAGCCCTCGGAGTGCCATTCCGATACCCTGTCCTATTATGGTTGTTTCGCGTATCCCGGTATCGGAAACCCTTAATTTTCCGTATTTCTTCTGCAGGCCTTCCAGTCCTTGATTAACATCTCCTATAGCCCCGCTGTCTTCTCCAAAAATGAGGACCTGAGGGTATTTGGAAAACAAGGCGTCAAAATTATCCCTGAGGATAATCCGCCCATCAACAGATTCCGGGCTTTCCTCATACGTGGCTTTAATTTCAGAAATGTTAGTAGCTTTTGAGGGTAGTTCGCTGTACAGATGTGAACTGAAAAGGGGTTGATTTCTTTCGAGGAAATCAGAAATCCATTGTTGAAGTGATCTTTTCTGAGTCGTTTCTTCTCCGAGCACATACCTCAGTGCCTTTCGGGCATGGGAAGCCAGATCTTTTTTTAGAGGTTCTTCAATAGCAATTAGATCGTTCTTAACTTTACTGATAAAAGCTTTATTTGGACTGCTTTGCTCTAACGTACTAAGGAGACCAACCAGTTGTTTCTTGTCATCTTTGTGGGGATTGAGAAATTCATTCCAGGCGTCCTTTCTGGCCATTCTGATTTCTGTCTTAATCCTTTTCTCCAGCGCCGCCAGCTCTTCTTCCGTGGCAATTTTATTGGATAGAATCCATTCTTTAAACCGTTTGTTGCAATCATGTTCCTTTTCCCAGGCCAGCCTTTCATCCGACTTGTATCTTTCATGCGATCCCGACGTACTGTGACCCTGTGGTTGTGTAAGTTCAGTAACATGAATCAAGACAGGGACATGTTCTTCCCTAGCTATATCAGATGCATTTTCATAAGCGTGGATCAGTGCCGTGTAATCCCAGCCTTTTACCCTGAGAATTTCATAACCTGCTTCCTCCTCAGTTCGTTGAAACCCCTTCAGGATCTCAGAAATATTTTCTTTGGTGGTCTGATACTTTGCAGGAACAGAAATACCATAGGCATCATCCCAGACACTTATTACCATAGGCACCTGTAGCACACCTGCAGCGTTGAAGGTTTCAAAAAAATGCCCTTCACTTGTACTGGCATTCCCTATGGTTCCCCAGGCGACTTCATTCCCATTATTTGAAAAATTATCCCCTTGGATTGATTTTTCATTGCGATAGATCTTGGAGGCGAGTGCGAGTCCGAGTAAACGGGGCATCTGGCCGGCGGTCGGGCTAATATCGGGGCTGCTGTTCTTTTGAGCAGTAAGGTCTTTCCAGCTTCCATCTTCCTGAAGGCTAAACGTACCAAAATGTCCCCCCATTTGCCGACCGGCACTCATGGGCTCTTTCTCTAAATCAGTGGTTGCGTAAAGTCCATGGAAAAACTCTTTAGGCGAGAGCAGCCCAAGTGCCATCATAAAAGTCTGATCCCGGTAATATCCGCTGCGGAAATCACCATCCTTAAAGGATCGCGCCATTGCGAGTTGAGGCAATTCTTTCCCGTCCCCGAATATTCCAAATTTAGCCTTACCTGTAAGAACCTCACGTCTTCCGAGAAGACTGCATTCCCGACTCATGACTGCGATTTCATAATCGTAGAAGATCTGCTTGCGAAATTCATCAAAGGAAATATCCTCGCTGGTTTGAAGATCAGGGTTCATAGTCGGAAAATTTCTACGAAAATATCAAAAACTGAGGATTTTTACAATAGAAAAGAAGGGATAATCATTAACAATTTGTCAATAAAAAGCTATGAATAGGCCAATTCATTAAAAGAAGAGAAGTTTTTGGAGGAAAAATTAAGAATAATTTAATATCTAAAACCACTTTCGCGTAAACAAACCGATGAGTGTTCTGGGACTGAGTGTCACTATAAAACGGATCTTTTCATCATAATCTGGTTGGGCAATTTCCCAACCGTTATTTGAATAAAGCGGGAAATAAAGCTCAAAATAATCCGTAACCAGATTTAAACGAACCCCGGAATCGTATACAAACCTCGGGTCCATACCCCGGTTTCTTACATACCCAAGATCTCCGTATAATTCTATCCAACGCCAGAGGTTAAAACTGGCATTGGCAGTGGTTATCCAATCATTGGCAAAGGGATTTTCGAGTTGGGATTTAAAACCACCTTCGGCAATAATAATTTGCTGACTGGTGATTCCTGATTCTTCAGATCGTCCCAGGTAATTGTAATCAAACAAATAATCTGTAGGTCTGTCCAGGGCAAAACTGAAGAAATCAGAATTGGTCTCATTCCTGAGAAACTTCCCCGCGAAAAATCTCAGGTTTAGTTGCCTATTATTATCAAACAGTTTCCTGTATTCAAAATTTAGTGCCACCTTGGCAAAATCGGTTGAATACTGGGCATCCATAAACCAGGAGAAGAAATTGATAATCCCATTGTTATAATGGTTGTATCGCACATTGAACACGCTGTAATCGGGATCGGTCTCTATGGTCAGGGAGGGGTCTATATCACGCAGAACATTCACATATCGGAAGACGAGTGACTTTCGTTCGTTGGAAATTAAATCATCAGGACGCCAGCCGAGTCCCACGGCAGGAGTGATCGTACTGTATCGCGAATTGGTCTGAAAGTGAAAACTGGAAGCGTTAAGACTAAAGTTCATTACATACAATCCACTTTTCTTTAAATATTTGCGGTAATTCAGGCCTGCATTCCCAACCAGAGATCTTTCTTTGAGTGCAAAAGAAGGGGCCGCGGTAAATATAAACGGCCTCTCTAACAGGGTTTTATTTGAGAATCTCAGACCGGGTGAAATTCCGTCATAGACGTTAAAGCCAGCTACGGGCATATAGAAGATCTGATTGTAGTAGGGATTTTCGGCATCTTTCAGGAACTGCAGCTTAAACTTTTTATTACTTGAAAAGAATCCACTTAAAGACTTCCAGTTATCCCGTTGGTTAAATTCAGGGATTTTCTGATCGTAATTCAACACCAGTCGGTCTTCCTGCAAATTGGGGATAGTAACGGTATCCAGTTCTGTGATATTAGAAAACCAATAATTCGAAACCACGGTATCGTTACGTAAACCAAAGAGGGAAATAGGAACATTGGTCCCGCTTTTATTTTTCAGAAGAACTTCCAGGGTGTCATCCGACTTATTTACTTTTTTAATTTTGAAATCGATTCGTTTATCGGTATTCACATAAGTGTCAAAAAACCAATCCACATCCTTTTCGGTATTGGAAAGGATACTTCTTTTAAAATCTTCAGGGGTAACTGGCTGAAGTTTATGACTATTGTAAAATTCTTTAATGCTTTTGTTTATTTCCTCCCTGCTGGTATATGCTGCGAGATATGCCAATCCCAGTCCGGCTTTGTAATTATTTGCGATTTTCTGATTGAATTTAATTAGGGAATCATTAGGGGTAGTAAGGCGTTGATCGAGGTTCTTCCTGGCTGTGAGCATGTATAGGAAGGGATATTGATCATTAAAAGACATCTTTGCAAGATTGAAAGAACTTACAGGCCAGATTGTAGACAATTTTCCAAGGAGTTTTTGATCGGGATAATAGGTGTCTACAAAATTGATCATCAGATAATTGACAATGGCATCGGAAACCCATTGCTCTTTCCGTGGATTCATGAAAAGGGTCTCACGCAAATAACTGAGTATAGCCGTCTTTAGAAATTTCATCTCAAACTGAAACTGCTCCTCGTAGGGCCTGATAAAGGATGGTAACTGGTTGAGGCCATAAAGGGGATTTTTATTAAAGTCGATTTCACTCACCAGAAGTTGTTCGTAAGGGAAATCCCCCAGATTTTCATGAATAAACCTTGTAATTCGATTAATGGAAATCCCCTGGGAAACTTCATCGTATTTGGGTGATCTTATATCCGTTACCACAATGAGGTAGGGGGTAACATGCTTTATAAACTTATTGGAAAAATTCAGAATAATATCACAGCTTTTGCGATTTTCCCCCTTTAAACTTGCCACCTGTTTATTGGGGTAGGTGGTGATATTGACCTCGTTAAAATTAGTTCCCAAAAAAAGTCCGGCCGGATAAGTAAAATTGATGTTCGTATTTGTGATTCCGGTATAAAGATCTTCGAGATTCTTATTCGAATACAACTGCCAGGAACCGTCGTATACTGCTGGGGTGAGATACCAGTCTTTCAGATAGAAACCGCCCCTGGAATTATAGCCATATGGGGTATAGCGATTGGGTGGGAGTTTTACGGTATAGGTAAAATAAATTTTTAAGGATTCGTTGGGGGGGAGTGGGCTGTTTAGGCTAATTTCAATCAGGTCTTTTTGTTTTGTTCGCTTAAATGAAAGGTTCCTGAATTCGAAATCGGCCATACCTAAAATTTGAGTAGAACCTCTTTCCTCCTCCTTGGCCAGGTGCAGACTTTTTTTAAAGTCTTCAGCAAACCTCTTTGCCAATGCCGTTTTCTTATCTGAATATGAATGTGCCCAATCATTGAAATACAGAATATTTAAGGTGTCGGTAGAACTATTCAGGTAAGTGAATTCCTGCTGTATTTCTATAGTCTGGGTCTCCCGGTCTAGTTCTGCCTTGATAATATTGGTATGCTGTGCAGAAACCAAAGAGGTCCCCGATACTATGATCAGGCGAAAAATATTGAGTAATACAACATTGAGCTTTACCTCCATAGATCGTTTAAAAATTAGGACTCAGTGTATGTCCTTTGTAGAAAGCGTCGATTATTTCGACAACTTCTTCAGGGGTATCGGCAATTTTTACCAGATCAAGATCTTCCGGACTAATATTCTTGGCTCCAAGCATGACATTTTTAATCCAGTCCATTAAACCCGACCAGAAATCTGAGCCAACAAGAATGATAGGGAACCTGCCAATTTTATTGGTTTGAATTAATGTAATGGCTTCAAATAACTCATCCAGTGTTCCAAATCCACCTGGCATAACAACAAACCCCTGGGAATATTTAACGAACATAACTTTACGGACAAAGAAATAATCAAAGTCGAGGCTTTTGTCCATGTCGATGTAAGGATTATCGTGTTGTTCAAAAGGCAGATCAATATTTAATCCCACTGAAGTTCCACCAGCCAGGTGAGCACCTTTATTTCCTGCTTCCATGATGCCGGGGCCTCCTCCGGTTATAATCCCGTAACCTGCTTCGGAGACACTTTTGGCAATAGAAACTGCCATTTCGTAATAAGTATCCCCTGGCTTTGTCCGCGCCGATCCGAAAATAGTGACACAGGGACCTATAACACTCATTTTTTCAAAACCATTGACAAACTCGCCCATGATCTTAAAGATCGCCCACGAATCATTGGTTTTAATCTCATTCCAGCCTTTGTGATGTTGCTCTTTTCTCATAGTCTATTCCTTAAAACGCATAATTACTCAGCACATTATAAATGTCGTAAAACTATTGTGAATGACTTACGGCAAGGTCCAATTCTTTTTTTAAATACTGGGCCGTAAAACTTTTATTGTGGAGTGCCACTTCCTCGGGAGTACCTTCTGCAACAATAGATCCACCACCTCGCCCACCTTCATAACCGATGTCGATAATATGATCTACCATTTTTATTACATCCATATTGTGTTCGATGATGAGAATGGTGTTCCCCTTGTCTACAAGACGATTGAGCACCTCCATTAAAACACGGATATCTTCAAAATGTAGTCCGGTCGTAGGTTCATCAAGGATATAGAAGGTATTACCCGTATCGCGCTTGGAAAGCTCTGTTGCCAGTTTTACTCTTTGCGCTTCACCTCCGGAGAGGGTGGTTGATTGTTGTCCGAGGGAAATATAG
The DNA here is from genome assembly GCA_013042255.1 of Flavobacteriaceae bacterium. Classification (GTDB taxonomy): domain Bacteria; phylum Bacteroidota; class Bacteroidia; order Flavobacteriales; family Flavobacteriaceae; genus Muriicola. The sequence goes on from JABDQK010000075.1 coordinate 10,444, forward strand.
CCTAGTCCAACATCCTGTATTGTCTTTAACTTTCTGTGAATCTTAGGAATATTTTCAAAAAAACTGACAGCTTCGTCAATGGTCATCTCCAGTACATCAGCTATCGATTTCCCCTTGTAGCGAATTTCAAGGGTTTCCCTGTTAAATCGTTTCCCGTTACAGGTTTCACATTCCACATATACATCAGGCAGAAAATTCATTTCGATCACCCGAAGCCCGCCTCCCTGGCAGGTTTCACATCGTCCGCCTTTTACGTTGAAGCTAAATCGCCCTGGTTTATAGCCCCTTATCGCAGCTTCTGGTGTTTTGGTAAACAATGCTCTGATCTCACTAAAGACGCCCGTATAGGTCGCGGGATTTGACCTTGGAGTTCTTCCAATGGGAGACTGATTAATATCAATGACCTTGTCTACATACTCCAGTCCACTGATCTTTTTATAAGGCATTGGTTTTTTCACCCCATTGAAGTAATGTGCATTCATGATAGGGTAGAGGGTTTCATTGACAAGGGTGGATTTTCCGCTGCCCGATACACCGGTTACACCAATCATTTTACCCAGGGGAAAGCGAGCCGTAATGTTTTTAAGGTTATTCCCTGTACATCCTTCGAGGATAATATCATTCCCATTTCCTTTCCTGCGTTTTTGAGGAATGGGGATCTCCTTCTTCCCGGTGAGATAGTCTGCAGTCAGTGTCTGATGCTGTTTCAATTCAGCCGGGGTTCCTTCTGAAATGATTTCACCCCCGTGTTTTCCGGCCAGGGGGCCGATGTCGATTACGTGGTCTGCACTTTCAATCATATCCTTATCATGTTCCACCACAATGATCGAATTTCCGATATCTCTCAGGGCTTCCAGAGATTTTATAAGGCGTCCGTTATCCCGCTGATGCAGTCCAATGCTGGGTTCATCAAGTATATACAATACCCCCACCAGTTGAGAGCCTATTTGGGTTGCCAATCTGATTCGCTGAGCTTCACCACCCGAAAGCGATTTAGAACTTCTGTTCAGCGAAAGGTAGTCCAGGCCAACATCGAGTAAAAACTGAACCCGGCTACTGATTTCTTTAATAATCTCTTCTGCGATAATCTTTTGATTTCCCTCCAGGGTATTCTCAAGGCCCTTAAAAAATGTCGCCAATTCAGCGATATCGAGAGCGGCAAGTTCAGCTATATTCTTATTTCCTATTTTGAAATTAAGGGAAGCTTTTTTTAGTCGGGACCCCTTACATTCTGGACATTGGATTTTATCCATGTATTCTTTAGCCCACCGCTTTATCGATGTGGAATCGGCGCTGCTGAACTGACTTCGGATAAAATTGGCAATACCTTCATAGTCGATACTGTATTCCCGTTTTACTCCAAGGGATTTCGAATCTAAGGTAAACCGTTCTTCCCCACCGCGAAGAATAATTTCCATCGCTTCTTCGGGGATATTTTCTATAGGATCGGTGAGTTCAAAGTTGAAACGTCTGGCTATCGTCTCCAGTTGTTTGAAGGCCCATGATTTCTTGTACTCGCCAAGGGGCGCAATTCCCCCGCCGGAAATGGAGAGTTTTCTATTGGGAAATATCTTTTTCTCGTTGATTTCATAGGTGTGTCCAAGGCCATTGCATTCATCACACATTCCCTTTGGGGAATTAAATGAAAAGGTGTTGGGCTCCGGACTAGGGTAGGAGATACCAGTTGTGGGGCACATCAGATCTCTACTGAAGTATCGAGGTTCTGTTTCCCCCTCAGCCAGGACCATCAAGGTGTCATTCCCACTGTACATAGCAGTATTTATCGATTCTGCCAGTCGTTTTTCCAGATCTGCATCTGCACTCACGGCGAGACGATCCACAACAATCTCTATATCATGGGTTTTATAACGATCGACCTTCATGCCTTTCTGGAGATCAAAAAGTTCTCCATCGACCCGCACCTTGATAAAACCCTGTTTGGCAATTTGCTCAAATAATTCCCGATAATGTCCCTTTCTTGATTTAACCACCGGTGCCAGGATGTTTATACGTTGACCGGCAAAGGACGAGAGGATAAGCTCCCTGATTTGCTCATCGGAATAGCTAACCATTTTCTCCCCGGTATTAAAACTATAAGCATCAGCTGCTCTGGCGTAAAGTAATCTCAGAAAGTCATAAATCTCAGTAATTGTTCCTACAGTTGATCTTGGGGATTTGGAAGTCGTTTTTTGCTCAATAGCAATCACCGGGGATAAGCCATCGATTTTATCTACATCGGGCCGTTCTAGTCCGCCCAAAAATTGCCTGGCATAGGCAGAAAAGGTTTCGATATAACGCCTTTGTCCTTCAGCATAAATGGTGTCAAAGGCCAAGGAGGATTTACCACTCCCGGACAAGCCTGTTATCACAACAAGTTTTTCCCTGGGAATACGTACATCGATATCCTTGAGATTGTGAACTCGAGCCCCATTAACTTCTATAAATTCTTCGAAATCGGTCATGCAAATAGGCAAAGTTGCAAAGGTACTCTTTTGAAGATTAAAAACGAAGTGACCTATATCTCACATCTGTTAAATCCATTTAATGAAATTTTATAATCTTGCTAATGCCCAAAGTATCTACAACAAGCGTCCAAAAGAATATCAGCTACGATTAGGCTTTATAAATCAGGCCAGTACTTCGAGGCTTCTTTTTCTTCTTTTCTTTTTATAAGCAGGAGAGGAAATAAGCGTTTTATCTTCGGTATTATTCCTAAGCTGTTCAGGTTTGATAGCCACAAAAGCAAGGCTCCCGCTTTGATGCTGCAGGCCGTAGTTTCTGTTTATATCACAGATCAGCCAGTCATCATTTCTGTATCTGGTTCTGAAATATCTGGAAATCAATGGAAGTATATTGTATTTCGGTTTAATTAATTTAACATATGAAGTTTCAGGAAAATCGCCGGCCACGAGAAATCGTTCCACAGCTCTTTTTTCTTTTTCCACCAAGTTTGCCAGTTGATAAATCCTGGCAGAGCCTGTTGCCTTATCCGGTATTTGTTCGTCAATTCTCTGTTTTTGCCACGATATATAGAAATAGTACAACTGAATTTCAATGTTTTCCTCCTCACTTAAAAAAGCAAAATACAAGGTCTTTAAAGCACTGTAATTCTGGGATCTTAATCCATTCCATATTTGTTTCGCATCTTCCAGTCGGGTAGCTACATAATTAGGTTGAGGGAACAGGGCCGCCTGTTTATCTTTCAATTTTACAATAGCTTTTGGATGAACACCCTTATATCTCACTTCATGTAAGAGGGTAAGAAAGCCGTTAAAACTCCCGTCGTAATAGTAAGTGCCAGTTTTTTGTTTCATTGTTGCAGCGTATTAAATTAAAACAACTCTACTGTATTTGTATATAATCCAAATATATGGATATATTCCACATTATGGAAATATTCCTAAATTTATTTTGGATATATTCCAAATTCTGTATCTTTGAGAAAACCAATATATTTTTTCAGCCTGTAAAACAATTGCGAAATGGAAAATGAACTTACAATTAAAAGGTTTACCGATTTAAGACGTGAATTAGGGTATACACAGGCAGAATTTGCCTCTTTACTAGGTGTCTCAAATACAACAGCCGACATTGAAAGGGGCCGAACAAAACTATCGGGAAAGGTAGTGGCAACCCTGTTGAAACAATTTAAAATAAATCCTCTGTGGCTCTACGGAGAGAGTGATCAACAATATATAGAAGCCTCTAATACCAGTGTTATCCCCAAGGTAGTTACTGTAGACAGCGCTGACAAAGAGAACATGGTTCTGGTCAACGCCAAGGCTGCAGCGGGCTACCCACAGAACATACACGACACCAGTTGGTATCGCCAATTACCTGCTTTCGACCTGCCGATACCCGAGTTTCGAAATGCCACATACCGTGGTTTTCAGGTAGAAGGGGATAGTATGCTCCCCAACCTCAAACCCGGGGAATGGGTGCTTGCCAAAGCTGTTGAGGATCTGAGCGACGTGAGCAGCAATAAAATATATGTAGTGGTACTACAGGATTCTGTTATGGTAAAAAAGATTGAACGCCCGCCCAATACCAACAAGGTTATCTTAATTTCCCTGAACGAAACCTATCCGCCGTACGAAATTGAACCCTATCAGATTCAGGAATTATGGCAGGTGAGTAGTAAAATCACCTTCGGAGTAGACGCCACCACTGAGAATGGCCTCCTCCGTCAGCTTCAGCAATCCATGGAAGATTTAAAGAAACAACTGAAAGCTTAGTCTCTTCTTCCTTTTACTGTGCCCAAATCGAGTGTGATGGGTCCCACCTTGTGATACTGAGGAAGCAAAACACCGCTTTCGGCCATCTGCCAGCCTTCCCATGTGGCTTCCAGTCCCTTTAAGGGTAAAATCTGAACCCACATACTAAATTTTTCAGGTATATAATCGTCATTGAGCTCCCAGAGATAAGTGTCCCCGGGGGTATCGCCACCGCTGGTATAGGTCACCCGTAATCCGGTTCGCCCATCCTCCAGATCAACAAGGGCGCGTTCGGTTCCCTTGTCAAATATCTTAAATGGGGCCACGAGCCAGAAAGAATCATTGTTGAAAAGTGTTATAGCTTTGCTTACCAAAGTTCGTTTTGTTTCTCCTTCAACAGCTTTCCCCTGGTCCTTGACGACACTGTTTTGTGGGTTTACCAGGTCGATCTTACCCCAATATTCATCCCAGGACATTTCTACCACCCCATTTTTCTTATCCCAGATGTATTTGTTGCTTCCTCCTCTGTATGACCATTCCAGGTATCGGGTATCGCGATAGGCTTCATTATTGAGGGCCTGGAGCATTTTCATCGCGAGTTCATCTGCTTGTTTTGGGGACGACCCTACAGGCACCGCTTCGTTAAAGAAGGCCAAATAGATTCCCGTTAACAAGAGTAGCAGTAAAAAAAGAATACCCAAAGTTCGTTTAATCCAGCGGGGCATATCTCACACTTTATTCGTTTAACTTAATTAATACCCCACGGCAGTATCATCTCCTCTGGGATCGGCACCTCCTTCTTTTCTGCCATCAGGGAGTATCCTTATCGCATCTACTTTCCCGATGACCGGAGTGCGTTCTTCATTGATTTCATAACCTTTTGTTCTCAGGAATTCCTTGGTGCTTTCTGGGAAACCATCGGGTTCAAAAATGATGTAATCAGGCAGCCACTGATGGTGAAATCTTGGAGCCTCAACAGCTTGCTGCATACTGAGGTTGAATTCATAAGTATTTATAATGGTCTGTGCCACCGCAGTTATAATGGTTGACCCTCCGGGAGTTCCCACAACCAGCCAAAGTGCTCCATCCTTCTCTACGATAGTGGGTGTCATACTGCTCAGCATTCTTTTTTCTGCCTCAATACTATTGGCTTCCGCCCCTATAAGGCCGAACATATTTGGTACCCCGGGTTTGGAACTGAAATCGTCCATCTCGTTATTCAGGAAAAAGCCGAGTTCGTCACAATATAATTTAGAACCATAAGCGCCATTGAGCGTTGTGGTTACCGATACCGCGTTTCCCATTTCGTCAACGATGGAATAATGCGTGGTTTCATTACTCTCAAGGATTTCAACCGTCCCATGGGAAACTGCTTCAGATCTGGTTGCTTTTTTAAATGTAAAATCATCCATACGTTGTCGCAGATAATCCTCTTTCAACAAAAAGTCTAATGGTATTTCAACAAAGTCGGGATCCCCCAGATAATAGTTCCGGTCGGCATATGCTCGCCTAAAAGCTTCGGTTAGTAACTGAATGGCTTCTCCTGAATTGTGCCCTAAATCTCCTATATCATAAGGCTCGATCATTTTAAATATCTGATTAATTGTGACACCTCCACTGCTGGGCGGACTCATACTGATAATGCGAAGGTCTTTGTAATTAAAAATGATCGGTTGTCTCCAGACGGCCTCGTATTTCGCAAGATCCTCTTCGGTAATATACCCCCCTCTCTCCTGAATAAATGCAGCGAGTCTTTTTGCAGTTTCCCCCTTATAAAATTCATCTCTGCCATTTTTCATTATCCTCCTCAGGGTATTCGCGAGACTTGGGTATTTCAAGGTGTCTCCAACCCGGCATTTGGTATAGAAAAATGTTTCTTCTCCACTTATTTCAATAATCTGCTCTCTGTATCTCTCCAGGCGATTTTCCTGGTTGTCGGTTACAACAACTCCCTTTTCTGCCAGGGCTATCACTGGTTCGAGTATCTTTTCGAGTGGCAGACTGCCCATTTTTTCATGAACCTCAAAGACACCCGCTATAGTACCGGGTACTCCCACCGCTGTAGCCCCTTTTGTACTCTTCCCCGGAATCACATTTCCAAGTGAATCGAGGTACATATCCGCAGTAGCAGATAGTGGGGCCTTTTCCCTGTAATCAAGGGCCCCAACATCGCCATTCGACTTTCGATAAACCATAAATCCTCCTCCACCCAGGTTGCCTGCATAGGGATAAGCCACAGCAAGGGCGAGTTCTGTGGCGACCATGGCGTCAAATGCATTGCCTCCTTCTCGTAATATTGATATTCCGATTTCAGAGGCCTCTTCTCTCGCAGAAACCACCATTGCTTTTTCTGTGACTAACCCGGTAGGCGATGTTGGAGCTCGCCTGCATTGTACGCCGGTGATTAGGAGTAAAAATATAACAGCAATAGTAAGAGGCCTTCGAAAAAGGCTATGGCCAGACATTGATGTATTAATCATGTAGTTCAAGAATTATTGAGGGAATTAAATTTCTCCCGGGAAAAGATAATTAAATCTTCAAAAAAGAGGGTGAATTCTTCTTCAAAAAGATCATAGTGCGCTTGAAGATCGAGTACAGCTTTGTTCATATTACTCTTTTTACCAGTCCTTCTGTACAATCCGTTCAAAACCTTGTCAATTCCATCCACAGTAGCATAATTATAAAGCCAGTTATCCCGAATCATGTATGGCATCAAATGTCTGGTAGGTTCGGGTAAAATAGGATATCGACTTTTTAGAAGTCGGTAGAATTCCTCCGCAAAAAGTCGTAGTTCTATTTCCGAGTACGTATTCCAGTTTTTAGCGAGAAAATGATCGTAAAAAACATCGACAACTACTCTGCTGTAATGACCCTGACTTGGATGAAGTCGTTTGCTGCTCTGTTTGTGGGTGGGATGGGCATCGGTGAAGGTGTCAATGGCCCTGTGCAGAACAATGCCCTGCTGAATACGTTCAGGGAAATGCCCGTAACGATTACCCCTTATGCTGTCAGCGATGAAATTCCCAATGCTGATCTCTTCATCGTTAAAGGACAAAAATATATGAGCGAGAAAGTTCATCACTCGAATTTACAAAGAAGGAGGTTGGAAACTAACCTATAGCTTTATATTTGCAAAAACTTTTCAAGATTTATGACACTAATCAAATCCATATCGGGGATCCGCGGAACCATTGGGGGAGAACCCGGCACCAACTTAACACCCATTGATGCTGTAAAGTTTGCCGCCGCCTACGGGGCTTTTTTAAAGAAGCAGAACGAGAACAAGCATCTTAAAATAGTCATAGGTCGGGATGCCCGGATTTCGGGCGAAATGATCCAGTCACTCGTAGTATATACCTTGCTTGGAATGGGGATTGATGTTGTTGATCTTGGACTTTCCACCAC
>JABDQK010000080.1 GCA_013042255.1 Flavobacteriaceae bacterium
GAGATAAACTTATAAACTAATTGTTGTTTATTCAGTTTATCAACATCTTTTCATAAGTGTCTTAATCAACTTATTTATAGTGTAATCTATACTTGAAAACTTAGTTGTAAAGTAAAGAAGTTGTTCATTACAAATTATAGAACACTTTTTTATCCCCAGAGTTAACAAGCTATCATCATACCCATTTTTTTAAATTATTTAAATCAAAAAAGTAAATATGTATCTATATATGTTAACAAATAGGTAAAGAGTTGGCATCTATCGACCTCAATAAGCAGTCAGTGGATTATAATTCGTAATTTTGCAGCCAAATTAATATTGAATGACGAAGAAGAAAAAAAGGGCTAATCAACATAGAAAGAATGAGATAACAAGAGGAATATTTGAAGTCCTGGAAAAAGAGCCCAACAAAAGTTTTAATTACAAGCAGATTGCATCAAAATTAGAAATAAACGATACCGAAGGAAGAAATATACTTATTAAGAGGTTAGGTCAGCTTAAAGCAAAAGAGAGAATCAGGGAATTTGAAAAAGGCAAGTACAAATCCCTGGAAAATAAAATACTACACGAAGGTAAGATTGAGGTTACAGCAAGAGGAAATGCTTATGTGATAGTAGACGGCCTGGATGATGATATATTTATATCGAACAATAAAATTAACCGGGCATTTGATGGTGACATTGTTGAAGTACTGGTAAAGCCAAAACGAAAATCCAATAAACTTGAAGGGGAAGTTGTTAATATCCTGAAAAGGAAAAAGAACAATTTTGTAGGAATACTCGATTTACATAAATCATTTGCTTTTGTCCGTCCTACGGATCATAAGATGTACACAGACATTTTTGTTCCCATCAACCTTGTGGGGAAGGCAAAGGATGGAGAAAAGGTGATTGTGGAGATACTTTCATGGGAAGCAGATGCAGAGTCACCAACCGGGAAAGTCGTTGAAGTTTTAGGTCTTCCCGGATTACACAATACAGAGATCCATGCTATCCTTGCAGAATACGGCCTTCCTTATCATTTTCCAAAAGAGGTAGATCACTACGCCAACAAGTTGGATACGGCAATTAAAGAAGAAGAAGTTTCCAGGAGAAGGGATATGAGGGAGGTTCTCACCTTTACGATCGATCCCAGGGATGCAAAGGATTTTGATGATGCCCTGTCTTTCCGGCAACTTTCCAATGGAAATTATGAAGTAGGGATACATATTGCGGATGTTTCCTACTACGTAACCCCTGATAGTATTTTGGATGAAGAGGCTTACGAAAGAGCAACTTCAGTATATCTGGTAGATAGGGTGGTTCCAATGCTTCCTGAAATACTGTCTAATAATGCCTGTTCACTGCGGCCTAAGGAAGATAAATATACTTTTTCTGCGATTTTTGAGATTGATGACAAAGCCCAGATAAAAAGTGAATGGTTTGGCAGAACTGCGATTCATTCTGATGAACGTTTTGCTTATGAGGAAGCACAGTATATTATTGAAAACAAAAGCCGGGATATCAGTGGGGATGTTTCAATAAGAGGGAAGGCTTATTCAGTTTCTGAGGAGATCAAAGAGGCGGTACTAACATTGAATTCGTTAGCCGAAATCATGCGTGAAAGGCGCATGAATGCGGGAGCTATCTCATTTGATAAACTGGAAGTTAAGTTTAATCTCAATGAAGAAAATGAACCGCTAAGTGTTTATTTTAAAGAGGCTAAAGCGGCAAATAAACTCATCGAGGAATTCATGCTGCTGGCTAACAGAAAAGTAGCGGCCTTTATAGGAAAGCAAAAGCCTAAGAAAACTTTTGTCTACCGGGTGCATGATGAGCCCAACGAAGACAAATTGATGGCTTTAAACGGCATTATTTCAAAGTTTGGGCACAAGCTTAACTTCAACAACAAAAAGACCGTTAGCGCTTCTTTAAATAAGCTTCTTGAGGATGTAAAAGGACAAAAGGAACAGAACCTCGTCGACACGCTGGCTATAAGAAGTATGAGCAAAGCGATATACACGACGGATAATATTGGTCATTACGGCCTCGCCTTCGATTACTACAGTCATTTTACCTCGCCAATCCGTCGTTATCCCGACGTGATAGTACATCGTTTGTTGCAGCACTATCTCGAGGGTGGAAAGTCGGTAAATGCGGAGTCTGTCGAGGAGAAATGTAAACACTCTTCCGATATGGAATACCTCGCATCCAGCGCCGAGAGGGATTCCATTAAGTACATGCAGATCAAATTTATGCAGGACCATAAAGACCAGGAGTTTGTAGGTGTTATCTCCGGGGTTACGGAATGGGGTATTTACGTGGAGATTATTGAGAATAAGTGTGAAGGCATGGTCAGGATCCGCGATATAAAAGACGATTATTATACCTTTGATGAAAAGCAATACGCCTTAGTAGGAGAACGGAGAAAAAAGGTTTATCAGTTAGGCGATGAAGTCCGTGTTATGGTCAAGGATACAGATCTTGTAAAAAGACACCTCGATTTTAGTCTTCTGGGGAAAGCTTAGCAAGTTTTCAAATATTTATCCGTTCTTTATAGGACATCCTAAGAGAATAGCAGATGAAAAAGTTGATTTTACTACTTTTTATATGCCAGGTTTACCAAAACCTGCAGGCGCAGGAAGGGAAGGTAACACAAAACCTGGATGCATTTTCAGAAGTGAAGGTCTACGATGGACTTTCTGTAAATTTAATCCGCTCCGATAAAAATCAGGCCGTGATCACGGGGGCAAATACTTCCAAAGTGGCTTTTGTTAATTCGGGCGGGGTGCTGAAGGTTCGCATGGAAATCGTTAAGCTTTTCAGTGGCTACAGGACATTTATCGACCTGTATTATACTGACGATCTGATGGTTATAGATGTAAATGAAGACGCAAGAATTACAACTAAAGAAACCATCACTCAGAATGTACTGGAACTCAAAGCTCAGGAAGGCGGAGAGATCAACGCTCAGGCCGAGGTTGAACAACTACTGATAAAAGCGGTAACCGGAGGAGTGATCAATGCGGTCGGAAACTCAGATAATCAGGATGTTCAAATTAATACTGGGGGCGTTTATAAGGGCAAAGACTTTAAAACTAAGTTTACCACGGTAAATGTAAACGCAGGCTCAGCAGCTGAAATAAATGCCACGTCTTATGTAAAAGTGAGTGTGAAGGCAGGCGGAACCGTTCATGTTTATGGAGATCCTGATAAAATGGAGGAAAAAACAGTATTTGGAGGCAAAATAGAACGAATGTAATTCTAAAGCAATGGTTGAAGACATTCAGGCAGCGATACCACTCGGATTTTTCCTGAGTTTTATGATCGGGCCGGTGTTCTTTGTTCTTCTGGAAACCAGCGCAACCAAAGGTTTCAGGGCCGGTCTGGTCTTTGATATCGGTGTTATAATAGCCGATATCCTCTTCCTTACAATCGCCTACTTCAGTAGCTTTCAACTCCTGGAAAACCTAAGCAACCAACCCGGATTATATGTTTTCGGGGGTGTAATCCTTCTGGTCTATGCCATCACCATTCTCTTTAACAAGGCTCCCGCACAGGACAAAACCGATGTTCATACAAGTAAAACGGGATACCTGGGGCTGTTTATAAAGGGTTTTTTACTCAATTTTATTAATATAGGCGTACTTGTTTTCTGGCTTGGGGTGATCATTATAGTGGGTCCCAGCCTCGACAATGACCCGAATAGGATAATGGTATTTTTTTCTACCATGCTCATCGCCTATCTTATCACCGACATTTTTAAGATCCTCCTTGCGAAGCAACTAAAACGAAAACTGACACCAAAGAGAATACGACTTGTAAAAAAAGGCCTTGGTGTTATTTTAGTTATCTGTGGAGTTGTGCTTATTGTAAAGGGATTCCTGCCCAAAGACAAGTTCAATATAGAAAAAGGCATAGAATTGATAAAAGAGGCCGAAGACCAATAAAAAAACCCCGCTCTGATAAACGGGGTATTTTTGAGGCATCGAGCGGATTCGAACCGCTGTACAAGCTTTTGCAGAGCTGTGCCTAGCCACTCGGCCACGATGCCTTTGCAAAGCAGCAAATTTACAAAAATAAGATGGAAACATCACGCATATTGCACTGCCTTAATTTAGTGCGTTACTTAAATAATGCGTAAAACGAAGAGGCATCGGGTGGACTCGAACCACCATAAAAGCTGTTGCGCAGCTCCGTCTATCCAATTCGACCACAATGCCATTGTCTACCTGCAAAGATAAGAATTAAGACCCTGAAAAACACGGAATTTACCTTCAGCTTATCGAGAAAATGAATAGCTTATCGAGACAGAAGCCACATCACCCCCTATTGGTGGATTGATCTTAGCCACCTTTACTTTTCCACTCTCAACAATAGGGATTTCCTTCAGGATTCTATCCGCTATTCGCTTTGCTACATGTTCGAGAAGTTTAGAAGGAATCTTCATTTCCTCTTTTGCGATATGGTGAATAGTCACATAATCGGCAGTGTCAACCAATAAGTCGGATTTGGCGGCTTTCTCCAGGGAGGCTTTTACCTTGATATCCACCCTGTAATCAGATCCAATGCGGGTTTCTTCGGGCAAACATCCGTGATAGGCGTATAGTCTGATGTTGTTTAGGCTTACTGTATCCAAAGCATCTGATTGTCGGGCAAAGGTAACCCAAAAACACTTTATTCTAGTAGGTACAGCGACAATTACTAAGCCCCTGGAAAAGGTCTACTCCCAAAGTAACCACGTGGGTTCCTGTACTGAATCCCAGGATTTCATTCAGAATGATCTGGTAGGAATACCCAAAGTAGAAATTGCTCTTTTTAAGGCCCATAATCGGGGCGATGTAGAGCGGGCTACCAATCTGGTCATTTAAGAACCTGTAGGTAACACCTGCATAGTAGTAATCTTCAAAATCATACCAGCGAAACTTCACATTAAGGTCGGTTACAGATCGACCGTCACTTTCAAACCATTGAAAGAATACAGAGGGCTCTATTTCCAATCTGCTGTTCTTATTTTTTGTATAGCGATATCCGGTATATATGTAGTAGTTCCTAAGGCGGTTTGGCTCAAAAACAGGATTAAAATTAGAAAGGTCCTTATCCAAAAGGTTTGAGGCATTAAGACTAAAATAGAACTTGTCTTTTCTGTAGAGCACTCCCACATCAAAATTGTGATTGGTGGTTGCCCTGTCGTCAGTAACATTGGGGTCGGGACCGTCAAAATTTTCAATGTCTATCCTGAATTGATTGAAGTTATAGGAGATCCCGAAGGATACAAACTCGTCGTCATAACGGTCGAGCGTCAAATGGTGTGCAAAAGACAATCTAGCCCCCCGTTGTTTGGTCTCTCCGTTACTATCGTTGTACAACAGCATTCCGAGACCCGACTTGTTCCCGATTCTGGCGTCGGCCGCCAGGGATTGCGTATCAGGAGCGTCTTCAATACCTACCCACTGAGTAAGCCCATTAATTCGAACCTTGATATGATCCCCGATCCCTGCGTATGTGGGAGACATCACAAAAGGGTTATCTGCCAGATACTGAGATAGCTGTGGCAGGGTAAGCTCCTGTCCCTTTACGAACATTACGCTCAACATTATTATTCCTAAAACGATCGACTTACGCATATATGCTTCGGTTAAATTCTCTTATCTGTAGAGCGTAAAATGTCCTACAAATTCTCTGTCATCTCTCTCTCCGTTGAGCTTCACAACATACCAGTAATCCCCGGTAGGCAGTTCTGATCCTTTGTACATTCCATCCCAACCGGTATGGTCTATCGCCATGACAGTGATCTCCCTACCATAACGGTCAAATATTTTGATTAGTATCTCAGGGAAGCCTTCCATATTTCGGGGCAACCACAGATCGTTCATTCCGTCCCCGTCAGGGGTAAAGAAGTTGGGAATCTCAATGTCGATAAATTCCATAAATATCTGAGCTTCCATCTCACATCCAAGGCTGTCCACCACCCTTACGGTATGGGTTGCAGTTTCTGTGATGTAGTAAGTATTGTCTTCACCGTTATCATCATCGTTAAAATAGAAAGTATACGGCGGCGATCCTCCTGCTGCAATGGCAGTAATCTCATTGATATTGTTCTGCTCCAGCACAAGGGTCAGAGGCTCGAAGCTATCGATCTCAAAATCTAGCGTCAGTACACAACCATTGGCGTGTGAAATCGCGATGTAATGCGATCCCGGAGCAATATTGGTAAAGTCGGGATTCAACTGCATATCCGAAGGATCAGTAGAATCAAGAGCATACATGATGGAACCAAGTACAGATGGATCATCCATGGTAATATTGATATAGTTGTCTGGAATATTTCCTGTACACTCGTATACGGGCTCAACAATACCATTCAGATTTACTCCCGGCTCTATTTCAACGATTACGTTGGTTTCACAATCCTGAGCATCCCTGATGAATACTACATAAGTACCTGCGGCCAGGTCTGAGTAAAAGAACTGGTCTTGTACAAAGGCAGAATCCACAGTGGTATTCAATGCAGTTCGGTAAGGAGCTGTACCTCCCGATACATTAACAGTTATAGTACCATCCTCACTTCCGGCACAGATCTCAGGCTGCGCAGTAGCTGTTGCAGCAACCGGAGCAGGTTCTGTGATTGTAAACTGGAATGGGATAAAACACCCATTTACATCCTGTGCGATCACATCGTAAACACCAGGAGCAAGTCGGTCGAAATAATTGACTGTATCAAACTGGTTCAGGTTAGGGGAAATAGCGTATAGAATATTTCCAGTTCCTCCAGATACTTCAACGGTAATTGTTCCATCGGCTTCTCCCGCACAGGTTACGTTTGTAAATTCCTGGCGATCTACCTGTAATGGAAGAGGATCGGTAATAAGAATCTCATTAGTTACCTCCACACAATCTCCACTGGTTACCCTGATGTAATAACTTCCGGCATTTAGACCACTGAAGGTATCGCTGGCCTGAGGTCCCGCTAGTAATACCGACAAGGCTGCATCTGAATACAGTTCATACTGGTAGTTTCCAAGTCCGCCCGTAGCATCTGCGATAATAGTTGCAGTAGCTTCCCCGGTACAGTTGATCACAGCAGCGCTGAGGTCGAGGTTTATCATAAGCGGCGGCACAGCATCAATGCTAACCTGGTTACTGATATTCGCCTCACAACCGAAAGAGTCCCTTACATAGTACTGATATACACCAGCTCCAACAGAGAAGGTATGTGTATTTCCGCCAGACATGGGCGAGAAGACAACATTGTCAGTACTGTATTGATAAGGTCCTGTTCCTCCGGTAGCAGAAAGGGTGATCTGAGCATTGTTAGTACAAGTCAGCATAGAGGCCTCAATAAGGCTGCTTTCCACATCAGATGGTTCGCTAATGGTTACCTGCACGGTTTCCACATCGCAATTCCACCCGTCTGATACGGTAATGCTGTATATACCGGCACCCAGGTTGTCAAACACAGGACTGGTTTGTCCTCCGCTGGTGAAATCGATTACAGTTCCGGTAGGATCGTAATAGTTTAATTGATATTGATATACGCCCTGCCCGCCAACAACGTTGATAGCTGTTACGGTAGCATTGGTATCTCCATAACACACCAGGGTGGTTGGAGTTGCAGTAATATCGGCCGTAATTAGGGCTGGCTGAGTAAGGGTTATGGTGTCACTGAGCACACATCCGCCGGCATCTGTAATATCAACGGTAAAGTTTCCTGCTGAAAGTCCGACAAATGAATAACTGTTCACTCCATTTACGGTGTATACCTGAGCGGTAGTCGCATTAGTCAATACGATGTCATAAGGAGGATATCCCCCCGATGGATCAACAAGGATCTCACCCTGATCATTGGTACAGGTTACGTTAGCGACTTCACTAATGGCCGCAGTAAGCGCTGAGCTTGGCGAAACAATAGTAATAATATTCGAATCCTCTGTACAAAGCGGCAGAGCAGTTTCCGTAATCCTGACAAAGTAATTTCCGGCAGGCAATCCATTGATAGTTGCCGGGTTGGTAGCCGTGTCTCCGGCACCACTTATTCCCGTGGAAACACCAGCACTGGTGAACACTTCATAATTATATGTTCCGGTATATCCGGATATATTTATCTCGAGCGCTCCATTTGAGTCACCGTAGCACACTACCGGTGCTGTGGCAGTAGCCGTCACATCGATCAGGTCGTAAGGCAACACTTCGTAAGGGGCGGTGTCAAAATAACAACC
>JABDQK010000089.1 GCA_013042255.1 Flavobacteriaceae bacterium
CTGCTGCGAAAGAGATCGTTACTGAGACTGCTAAAGAGAACAGTGTTGCTCGTCTTTACCGTTTTAAGAATAGCAGAATCAAAAAGGAATTGTCTTTTAAGACTAAGAAGAGTGCTTCTAAACTGGCTTAATCCTTTTTTTCTTCTTTACCTCCCATAAAAGCCATCAGCACATTCGCCGGAAAGACCAGTTGCACTACCAGTGTAATCGTCAAGAGGGCCAGGATCACCATACTCACCGAATTGTTATGCTGATAAACTTCCAGCAATTCCATATCCATACTGTTTTCCCCAGAGGGATTCAAAGGCAATACATCTTTGTAAAGAAGAGTACAGAGAAAAATCAGAATCGGACCTATCAGGGAAGTGCCCACATGAAGGGCATTTAATCGATAGCGAAGCTTTTTTCCCGTTCTGTACATTACCCAGTAAACCAGGGCAATCAAAAACCCGAACAAAGCCAGCAAATGAAAAACCCACCGGTGCTGAACTACTACATAGGTATCCCTGATATTAAAATCAAAATTGACCAGGGGTAAAATAAAACCCAAAGCAATCAATATCAGGCTTGCCGGGAAAAAAAAGTAATGTGGTTTCTCAAATAGCAGCTTCATCTGCTCATTTTATATCTCCAAGATACTGATAAAATACACTGCTTTAAAACCAAAGGACTAAACCGAATTCTAGTTTAATGTCAGAGGCGGACCTACCACACTCATTTCGCAATCGGAAAAGATCTTATCGATCTCTGCCTTGTCAGGCTCATGGTCGAGTCCGGCCATCGTCAGGAAAAACTCTTCCATTTTGCCTGCAGGCTGGAACAATACATTCATTTTTCCTGTTTTGGATACCTGCGTCCAGGCGTGTGGAACAGCCTTCGGAAGGAAGATATGCTCCCCTTTTTCGAGATTGAAGTACGCTTTACCTACCTGAAAACGATAAGCTCCCTCAATGACATAAAATACTTCATCCTGATAGTGGTGGACGTGCAGCGGTGTACCCATTCCCTGAGAGATGGATGTTTGCTGAAAAATGGTCATGCCCCCTGCCGTATCTTTCCCGGATACTTTCAGGTCCATAATGTTGTGGTTAACCCCTTTCAGGGTAATTCGTCCATAAAGCCTGGCTTCCCCGGCTTTCACTTTGAATCCTGTCCTGGTACTCTGACTCTGACAGGCGGTTGCTGACAAACTAACAAAAGGCAATGCCCCTATACTGAGGGCAGTTGCTAGAAACTGGTTGCGTTTCATTTGAAATATGATTGATGTGGAAATGCGTAAAGTGCTTCT
This sequence comes from Flavobacteriaceae bacterium, assembly GCA_013042255.1. Lineage (GTDB taxonomy): Bacteria > Bacteroidota > Bacteroidia > Flavobacteriales > Flavobacteriaceae > Muriicola. The sequence continues at coordinate 1,289 of JABDQK010000089.1, forward strand.
GATTAAAGCTATATAAATGTATATTATTCCAGAATCACTTTTACAAAGGGAGATCTCTTTATTTTCAGTTGTTTAACAAGGTATATCCAGGCACTTTCAGCCTGTAGAATTGACGGTCCTCATTTAACTCCGCGCCTCAAAAGGGAGGATGATCCCTTTTTCCAGGTACATTTTAAGTCCGTTCAACAACATAGCCCAGCAAAAAGAGGCGGTTTTAAAATGAGCATTGCAAGTCGGCCAGCCTGTGTGGAAGAAATGGAGCCTCACCCCATTTTCGGTCTTTTCTATCTCAAAACCAAAGCTGGTGGGGTCCCAATCGGCATCCGAACGGGTCATTTTAATACTAAAAAGGGTGTTTGGCTCACATTGACTCACTTCCCCGTACCAATCGTACTCAGGAGTAAAATAGAAGTTGTAGGTACTTCCATTAGAGGGAGTGCCACTGCATCTGAGAGGCCACCAGTTTACCAGGTGTTCTGGCGCCGAAACAGCCTTAAAGACCTCTTCGGGGGAGGCTGAAATACTAAAATCGTGGTAAATGCTATAACCACGGGCTTTCTCCGACGTTTTCTGATGGTCTTCCATAATAATATGGGTTTCCCCTGTTCAATTAAAAATACGCCTTTTTAAGAAGGTGGTATGCGCTGTCCAACTATTCTATGGCCCATACCACCTGTATAGTGGCATTGTAAACCAGATCGCTTGGCGTAAATCCGTCAACTTTCATGGCATCGGCCTCTAAGCTCATCATCGCCCGTTCGGTCCTGATAGGCGCATTATAGGAATTCCCGTACTGAATTCGGGTCACCTTCTTCAATTCTGTTCCTGAAGCCTTCGCAATTACTCCGGCTTTTCTAAAAGCGTCTTCGGTGGCCAGTTGTATCAAACGGTCCTGAACGGTTTCCTTTAGGGGATCTGAAATTTTAAAGCTAAAATTAAGGTCGAATTCCGTTGCCCCGGAGGAGAACTGACGCAGGATCTTGCGGATATTAGCTACCGTATTCTCAAAATCGAGGTGCAATTGTTGGGTGGCGATATAACCACTGTCTATCTGTTGATTGTTCCTGTATTTGATGTTTTTTCGCACCTGGAAATTATCTGTGAAGATGTCGTCTTCCGAAAAGCCCATTTTCCGGATTTGTGCTTTGATGTCCTCTGTCTGACTGCCTAAGCCGTTGATGGCATCCCCGAATTGCATTTCTACCTGACTCAGCGTCATGTTCAGTACGCCGGTATCAGGGGCAATGGCCAGCCGGGCTGTACCCGTTACCTCAAGTTCTGAGTGGGAATGCTGTGCAATAGCAAGGGTGGTAAGGAAGAAAAATAAAAAAGATAAGCTGTTTTTCATGGCGTGATAGGGTGCTGATTTATACACATCTAATGTAATTAAAACTTAACCCATTCTAAAGGGTAAAATTCATTTTAGAAAGAATATACAGCTCTAATAATAAAAAGCGTCACTGACTGCTAAATCAGTCCGGCACCCAGGGCCAGGGAGATCAGGATAAGCATAATAGCTACGGTGACCTGCAGGAAACGCAGGGTTACCTTCTTCAGCAGCCTATTCCCAACAAAGGAGCCTGCTATACCGGCAAGGGTGGCACAGAGGACCAGGGGGACGTAATCTCCAAGTCCGGCTGTCGCAAAACGGGTAGCGTAGACACTCAGGCGGGTAAAATCGACCAATGTAGAGACCACAACAGCTGTTCCTATAAAAACCTCCTTCGAGAGTCCGGCTTTGATCAGGAAGGCGCTTCTCAGCGCACCCTGGTTCCCTGATAGTCCGCCAAAAAAGCCACTCAGGGCTCCCCCCAGGGGTAGTTTGTCTTTACCGAACTGCAATTTGTTAAACCAGGGCAATAGGTCCATGCTGGCAAAGATGATAAGCAAGATAGAGATCAGGAATTTTACCGGATACACTTCAAAGTGTTTTCCGAAGGCATCGTAAGCGAACAAGGGTTGTACGTCATTGATGTTGAGCAGCAACCAGGACCCGAAAATTGCTGCCACTACTGCAGGGATACCAAATTTGATCAGCACTTGTTTGTCGGCATTACGGCCTACGAGGAATAGTTTGTATATGTTGTTGAAGAAGTGTACAACACCGGTAAGGGCAATAGCCAGTTCCACAGGGAAGAAAATCATAAAGACAGGGGTGAGGATAGTCCCCAGCCCAAAACCTGAGAAGAAGGTCAGGATTGCTACTAAAAAGGCCACTAATGCAATGACAATGTATTCCATATGCAGGGGTAAAAATATAAGAATTAATAAACCTGTTAATGGAAATTGTCGTGTATCCCCTTACGGGAGTAATAGAAAGCCGTTGTTAAATTTCTATAGTACTATCGATCGCTCTTTTGTCCACTTCCCATGATAAAATACAGTAAGGCTCCGATAATCCCCAGGAACAGCACTATTAGGACCCAGATTAGTTTGTCATTATTTCCCTTAAAATCACTCCTTAAAATATCGACCAGTGCAATTAGGCTGATGATCAAAGTAAATAATAGGACCAGAGTGATAATAATGATCATGGTTGGCTTAATGGCTAATAAGTGGAGCATTTGAACAGGTTTTTAAGATTTATAACAAGTATAGGAAATCACGGAATGTAATAAAAGTCTTATTAAAATTTAATTCTCCTTAATAATAAATCCAGGTACTCTGCCTTTTATTTGGATTTTGTGGTCCATAACAGGAATAGTAGGATTTGTTTTTTTGATTAGAATCTCCGGTTCACCTTTGGAGTATGTATCTAAAACACCTTTCATAAACCTGTGGATAAGGGGATGTGATGAATCGCTGGGGGCATGTGCAAATACCTGCTTATAAACCCCATGGTTAAAAATCTCAACCCGTACCGATGAACCATCTATCACAATTTGATCTTTCTGTTTGCCTTGCAACTCTTTTTCGGGTGCATTTGCAAGCCTGTCGGTGATATCAATCAGCGGATGACCTACATCTAAAATCATGCTGTCCCTTTTATAAACTTTGTACTTCCTACTCAAAGCCAGCACAGTCCTAACGTCCTCATCAGTAATTTTTCGACTTCGAATCTGACGGTATATCCGCTGGTAAAGCAAACTATCCTTTGAACTCCAGTTCTTAGTAAAGCCTACTTTCTCGGCTAAGAACAATTCGCAATTTTCTCCATTTCTATGTAGCTCGAGTTCATACTGTTGGCTCATATCTGAGTAGCTCAACCTTATTTTATAGTTTTCCTGAGCTGTTCCCTTGGCCCCTAGGAAAATCATTACAATCGCAAATAAGATCCTCATAAACTAAAAATAGCTTAATTAAAGGTTTACCCGATCATTAAAATAAGATTTCTGCCGATAAACGACCCCTTTTTTCGGTATGCGGTTTTAGGGGTTTGTGACGTTCACCGATGATTTTTTGCACTTTACCCAAGTTCTTGCCAGATACCGAAAAATAAGGGTTTTTCAGCGAACGGGAAGGGGCAAGACCCCCTTTCATTGCGTTTTTATTATATAAAACGCACAACATGAAAGCTATCGTAACTTTAATCTTTGTTCTCTTTATCGGATTCGCTGCCCAGGCTCAGGAAAACACCGCTGAGGTTAAGGTAGAAACTGCCAAGAAAGAGATCGTTACTGAAACTGCTGAAGAGAATAAGGTAGCTCGTCTGTACCGTTTTAAAAATAGCCGTATCAAAAAGGAGTTGTCTTTTAAAACTAAGAAGAGTGCTTCTAAACT
>JABDQK010000092.1 GCA_013042255.1 Flavobacteriaceae bacterium
AAAGAAAAGGCCGATTTCGGTCTTGTTGTCGATCCTGATGTAGACCGACTAGCTTTTATTTCGGAGGATGGAGAAATGTTCGGAGAAGAATATACGCTGGTGGCATGTGCCGATTATGTTCTCAGCAAAACACCGGGTAATACTGTTTCCAATCTTTCGTCAACACGGGCGCTCAGGGATATTACCGAAAAACACGGTGGAAATTATACTGCGGCTGCAGTAGGGGAGGTGAATGTAGTTGCCCAGATGAAGTCGTCAAATGCCATTATTGGAGGAGAAGGAAACGGGGGGATTATCTACCCTGAGAGTCATTACGGTCGCGATGCCCTTGTAGGAACCGCTTTATTCTTAATGCTGATGGCTGAACGAGGGGGGAAGGTAAGCGAGTTAAAAGAAAGTTACCCCTCGTACTTTATGAGCAAGAAAAAAATTGGACTCACTCCCGGGATTGATGTGGATAGGATATTAGAGGAGATGGCTGAAAAATATTCGAAGGAGGATATAAATACCATTGACGGGGTCAAAATCGATTTTAGTGATTCATGGGTACATCTGCGCAAATCGAATACGGAACCGATCATCAGGGTCTATACGGAGGCACCATCTCAGGAAAATGCAGATTCCCTGGCTAAACGAATCATGGACGAAATCGCCTCAATCTCAAGTTAAGCTGAATTTAAGCTTGCGGGGCTTTGTCTTTGTGTTTCCACCTCCTGTGCGTCCATAAATAATATTCGGGTTGCTCCCTGATCTGTTGTTCTGACAGGCGAAGAAATTTCTCAGTGATTTCATGTTCCCCGGCCGTGCTACCCTTGGCATTGATCGGAATGAACTCTGCCTGATAATAGCCTCGTTTTACTTTGGTAACCTTGAGAAATACCGTAGCTAAATCTAATTTTTTTGCCAGGGATTCAGCTCCCACAAAAATAGGTACGGTAATCCCCATAAACGGACTCCAGTACTGAGCCTTACTCATCATAGGCGACTGGTCATTGACTATACCGTAAACGCCTCGCACACCATTGCGCTCATTCTCATACATACGTTTTACTGTATTTTTCTGTTCGATGGGATCTGTATTCCATTTTGCGCGGATTTTCCTGATCAGTCGGTCGAAATACTTATTCCCAATCTTCTGATAGATAGCAAAACCTCTGGAACTAACAACGTTATTTATACTGGTGTTCCACTCCCAGTTAGCATAGTGGGTACACAATACCAGAACACTCCTTTCCTTTTCGAGATTTTGGATGAGCTCGGGATTTAAAATGTGGTATCTCTTAGCCACCTCCTTTTTTGAAAGGTCCATGGTCTTCACCATTTCAAGGAACAAGTCGCAGAGATGACGGTAGAACTTCTTTTCAACCTGTCTTCTCTCTTCCTCTGAAAGTTCGGGCAGGGCAAGGCGTAAATTTTCCTGAACTACCTTCCTCCGGTACCTGGCAAGATAAAAGATCAAAACAAAGGCAATGTCAGAAAAGCCGTAGAAAAGGGGTTTCGGGAGAATTGATATCAGCCTTAAAACAGGGTAGGCCAGGAGAAATACAACTAATTGCATGCATATAAACTATGTGCAAATATAGCTATATTTGGACCTCTTAAAACAGCCGCTTCTATATGAATCTACATTGGGCAACTTTAGCCATTATCGCAGCAAATGTTGTGGTTTCCCTCAGAGGATTTAAGGATATTAACTTTTTTGAACGCTATAAGTTCGGGATTGGGGCCATCCAGGCAGGGCAGAAAGACAGGATGGTCACTTCGGGATTTTTACATGTTGATCTTTCCCATCTCTTTCTCAATATGTTTACACTCTACTTCTTCGCAGACGTAGTAATTCGATGGTTCAATCCCGCTAAATTCCTCCTGATTTATTTTGTGAGTTTATTAGCCGGGAGCTTGCTTGCCTTGTTTTTTCACAAGAAAGAGCCTTACTACAGTGCCGTTGGCGCAAGTGGAGCCGTAACGGGTATTCTTTATGCCGCCATCCTGCTACAGCCCGATATGAAGCTTGCCCTTATGTTTATTCCAATTCCTTTGCCGGCTTATGTTCTGGGGATACTCTATATGTTGTATTCCATTTATGGGATGAAAAAGAGGCTTGGAAATATAGGTCATACCGCCCATTTCGGAGGAGCTATTGGGGGCTATTTCACCACCCTTCTTTTTATGCCTTCGCTATTTGTAACTGACACATTGATGGTCATTTTATTGGCCTTACCCATACTAATGCTCTTTGCCCTCGAAAAGTTGGGAAAAATCTGACTATAACAGCCTGCTCAAGCCCATATTTAGTAGGACTTACCGTTAAAAAATGCGGCTTGTCTAATTTTTTAGATTCCCCCACACTTTTTTCGTTAATTTGTCGTTAATGTAGTGCCCAAACTGCATACCTAAAATACCTACTTATGAGAAAAGAAATATATCTGATATTTCTATCTACCGTCCTGGTTATGGTTTCCTGTAGTGATGAAACCACGATATTTATTGACGAACAACAAGCCAGTATCTTAGAAGAAAACGACGCTGTTACACTGGCAGGAAGTGTTTCATTTGAAAATGCGGGGGTTCTCGATATAACTATTGATGAGAACTACTCTGGAAAACGCACCTCAAAAGCAGTTGAAGAACCAGCAGGAAATTATCCCATGGTTTTAATTGGACAGGTGACACCGCCTATCTATGGTTCAATTACCTCCCTCACAGCGGCACATGTATTTGTTGAAGATGATTTTGCCTATGTAGCCTATAATACCGCCGGTGATGAATATGCCGGAGCAATTGACATAGTGGATGTTACCGATCCAAACAACCCACAGCTTACCTCTCGCGTGGTCTATACCAATGCCGATATCAATTCCCTTCAATTTAAAAATGGCTTTATCTATGCAGTGGGTGGCCTTGATGCAACTGCATCTTTTACAGCAGCATCTAATTCTTTCATTACGAAAATCCCAGTTTTTGGGGGAGTAATGGATGCCGATGCTGGGGTTCTCTATGGATTCCAACCCGGAGACAATGCGACTGATATTGTAATAGACAGAAATGAAGCTTTTGTAACTAGTGGAAAGGATGGTAGTGTTACAATTTACGACACCAAAGATCTGGAAGTCAAAAAAGAAGAGAGTTATTTAGATCTCCGGTCACTGGCATTCTTTGATAACAGGATTGCCTTACTTGATGCAAGCATGGGAATCCGTGTGCTGGATGATAATCTTAATTTGAAAGATGAAATAGCAATAGACTCTGATTTTGGCTTAAATACAAAGAGGACTATTGATTTTGTCGGTGACAAAATCATCGTTGCAGAAGGTGCCAAGGGTGCCGGAGTGTATTCATATGATTCAGGAACACTGCTACAGTATATTCCTATTATAATAGACCCTCTTAATCCGCCTATTGGCGACGTTGTAAATAATGCCGTGGCTATCAATAAGGAAATGGTCCTAATGGCTAATGGAGGAGCAGGTCTGTCTGTTTCAGATGATACAGGCGATTTAACTAAACCTTATGGAGTGATACAGTTAAATGGCTCTATAAATTTTGTTCAAACTCGGGGTGATTACGCTTTTGCAGCCTCAGGACAGGAGGGTCTGCAGATTATCAAACTCAACCGCTTGTCTTTGAGCCTTGCTGCACAGTGTTCCTCTCTGGTAGAATACGAAGGGTCTGGCAAGTTGGTTATCAATGAAGGTGATGACATTGCCTTTAGCGGAGCAAAGGCCTTTAATTCCATAAAAGTCGAAGGACAATTACTAATGTGTGGAACATGGACAGTAAGTAACGATGTTGATATCAAAGAAGGCGGAATATTGGAAATGAGCGGATCACTAACAGTAGGCAGGAACCGCAGACAAAAGAAAATTCAGGTTGAACCAGGGGCAACGCTCAGGATTGAAGGCAACCTTACTATCTACGGAGACCTGGAACTTAAAGAAGGGGCAACAATTGAATTCATAGGAAATGATTCTGTTGTAAACATCTTTGGAGAAGTCGATATTGAAGATGGTGTGACTATAGTTGGAGACTTCGTGGATGTAAAGAATAAATTTTAAATTGAAAAACCCTCATAAAAAAACCCTGATGTTTTAGAACATCAGGGTTTTTTCTTTGGTTTCTTTTGTTTACTGCAGCAATTCTCCAATCTTCTGCCCAAGTGCAGGTCCTCTTAAATTTTTAGCTACAATTACCCCGTTCTCATCGAGGATAAAGGATGCAGGGATAGCATCAACATTATACAATTTAGCGATTTCATCAAAAAATTGCACGTTAGACACGTGATGCCAGTCGAGCCCGTCAGCTTCAATAGCCTTCTTCCAGTCCTCAGCATTCCGGTCTAATGAAACGCCCAGGATACTCAGGCCTTTATCCTTATAGGTGTTGTATACATTGACTATATTAGGATTTTCTGCTCTACAGGGTTTACACCAGGCTGCCCAAAAATCAACGATGGTTACTTTTCCAAGTACATCATTTAAGGCGAGCTCTTCTCCTTCCGGGGAAGGGGCCGAAAAATTAGGCGCTTTTGATCCGATGGAGGTATTGGCCTCATTCTCCAGGGTTTCCTTAATTTTCTGTCCAGCGTTGCTGTCTTTTATCTCCGGCGTAAGCGCATCGTATAGCTCCTGAACCTCTGCATTGGGTTTAGCTTTGGTAGAAAGTATCCTGTAAATGATGAGCGCTGAAACAATAGCATTTGGATTGTCTTTCACATAATCCAGTTCATATCCTTTCGCCTCGTCCATCAGTTCAAAATACTCTTCCCTAAGGGAATTCATGGTAACCGTGTCTCGGTTACCCTGAGCAACTCTCATGTCCTGGTTCATTGACGAAGCCTTCCTGCTCAGCACCCTTGATCCCTTGAGAAAATCATAGAATAACTCATTTTGTAAAGTCCCCCCGATCCTGGCAAAGCTAAGACTATCCCTTTGGGCACTCACTTCAATCTCTCCATTTTCAACGATTACAGGGATGTTTTCCTGCCCACGCCCGAAGAATATATAATGGAGCTCAGGACTTTCAGCAGGTCCACCTTTAAACATAAATGTCCCCTCCTTTACTTCAGCACTATCAACGGTGATTAATTGGTTATTTTCCCCGTACTTTCTCAGCGTAAGCTCTGTTCCTTCTGTATTCTCTCCTTCAATAGATCCCTCAATGACATAACCATCGCCGGCTGAATTGCAGGCCACAACAGCCATGGAGAGACTTAAAAGAATTAATAATTGCTTCATGTTCTATAAATTTTTGGCAAAGGTAGAGATAAGCATTCCAATAAAAAAGCCCTTAACACATGCTTGTGATTAAGGGCTTCTTCAAATATATTATTCTGCTTAGAACTGATATCTGAGTCCAAGCGCAATATCAAAATCAAAATTATCCGAGAAATCATCATACCCCACCAACCCAATTTCAGGCCTGAAGTCCAGTGAAATCAACAATGGAATATCGAAATTGTATTCGATACCAATATCTCCGGCGCCGAAAAGGAACAGGCCTCCATCGGGAACCGAACCATTAGATCCTGCAGAAAAATCTACACTTCCTAATCCGCCACCAACACCGTAGTACCAGTTAAAATTTCCATCCAGGGGCTGTACCCATTGGTAAATACCCGTGAGTTTAAAGGCGTCAAAGTTTCTACTATCACGCCATCCCAGATCAATTTCAACCCGGTTGGCCCTTGCGACCGACTTCTGATACGATATTTCAGCACCGAAACCATCGCTGTCACCCAGACGTAGTCCAAGCGCATGATCAGAAATAGATTGGGCACTTAGAGACAGAGTTGCTGTAAAAAATAAGAATAGAGTTAATTTGAAAATTTTCATAGTTAAGAAATTTAATTGTTAAAATTAGGGAATGCAGGCTGTTCTGGTGTTAATAATAACTTAATTTTAGAGCTTTAAATATGACTTCCTTGCCTGATATCCCCTTTCACGAAATAGTACACAAATTAGATGGCTCATTTCATACAGACATACTTACGAGGAGTTTGTATGCAACGGATGCTTCTGTGTATAGAAAAATTCCTTCAGCCGTAGCTTTTCCAAAAAGTACTGAAGACATCAAAAAGCTAATCAAGTTTGCCTCAAAACAACAACTGGGTATTATACCGAGGACCGCCGGTACTTCTCTGGCCGGTCAATGTGTGGGGGAAGGTATTGTCATTGACGTTTCACGGCATTTTACAAAAATCCTAAACCTCGACCTTAAGAAAAAGCAGGTCACTGTACAACCGGGAGTCATCCGGGATGAACTCAATACATATTTGCAGCCTCATGGATTATTTTTCGGGCCTAATACTTCTACTTCTAACCGCTGTATGATAGGAGGGATGGTAGGGAATAATTCCAGTGGAACAACTTCCATCCAATACGGGGTAACTCGTGATAAGGTCATTTCCCTTCAAACAATTCTCTCAGACGGCAGTGAAGCAGAGTTCAGGGGCCTTACTACCGAAGAATACGAAGGTAAAACAAGGCAGAAATCACTTGAAGGAAATATTTATAAAGAACTATATAAAAACCTATCAGACAAAACAGTACAGAAAAATATACAATCTGAATTTCCTAAAGCTAGTATCCATAGACGCAACACCGGATACGCGGTGGATGCATTACTTTCCAGTGAAATGTTTTCTGGAAATCAGCCTGAAATAAATCTATGTCAGTTACTCAGTGGAAGTGAGGGTACGCTCGCCTTTTCTACCGAAATCACCCTACAATTAGATTCGCTGCCTCCTTCAAAATCGGCTATGGTAGTCACGCATTATTCCACCCTGGAGGCCTGTCTTGCCGATGTTGCACCTGTGATGGCTCATCAGCTGCACACCTGCGAAATGATGGATAAAGTGATACTCGACTGTACGAAAAACAATAAGACTCATCAGGCAAATCGTTTTTTTGTGAAAGGAGATCCTGCCGCTTTGCTAATGCTTGAGGTTCGATCTGAAACTGAGGAAGATCTTGAAAGTTTGCTCAAAGAATTACAGTCTACCATAAAGAAGTCAGCTAACAGTTATGCAAACCCGGTATTAATCGGGGAACAAATTAATAGTGCGCTCGAACTACGCAAAGCTGGTTTGGGTTTGCTGGGGAACATGGTTGGTGACAGAAAGGCTGTTGCCTGCATCGAAGACACAGCTGTCGCCCTCGAAGATTTAAAAGATTTTATCGGGGAATTTAGTGAGATCATGCGCCATTATGAGCAGGAGGCGGTGTATTACGCCCATG
>JABDQK010000097.1 GCA_013042255.1 Flavobacteriaceae bacterium
GGGCAGCGGATTTACTTCGGTTAAAACCGGCAGAATCAGGGGCTCCGAATTTATCAAGAAGCTTTTTGATCGTATCAAGTGCATCCTTGTCATCTTTGGCCTTATAGTCGGTCACCCCACTGATCTCACAATGGGTAGTGGCTCCGCCCAGTGTTTCGTTGTCTACCTGTTCTCCAATGGCGGCCTTTACGAGATAACTTCCTGCCAGGAAAATACTTCCGGTTTTTTCAACAATCAGGGCTTCATCACTCATGATGGGTAGATAAGCACCTCCTGCCACACAACTTCCCATTACGGCAGCGATTTGCGGGATTCCCATACTGCTCATTACCGCGTTATTCCTGAATATTCTTCCAAAATGTTCCTTGTCCGGAAAAATCTGTTCCTGCATAGGCAGGTATACCCCTGCACTGTCTACCAGATAAATTATTGGCAATTTGTTTTCAATTGCTATTTCCTGTGCCCTCAGATTTTTTTTTCCGGTGATTGGGAACCACGCTCCGGCTTTTACTGTGGCATCATTGGCCACCACAATACATTGCCTGCCCTGTACATATCCTATGACAACAACAACACCGCCAGACGGACATCCTCCGTGTTCTTCATACATGTCCTTTCCGGCCAGGGCACCAATTTCTATCCGCTTTGAGCCTTTGTCTAAAAGATAGTCGATGCGTTCACGTGCAGTCATCTTTCCCTGGGAATGATGTTTTTCAATCCGTGCTTTCCCACCGCCCAGCGCAGTTTTAGCAAGCTGTTTTTTAAGTTCTGAACTCTTTAATTTGTTGTGGTCTTCGTTGATATTGAAGTTGATATCCATATGTACCGAAGTGTTTATTTTAAACGCCTAAAGATAAGGAGTAATATTCATTAACTTTGACAAAAATACCGTGGAATATGCCAAATAGTGTAGGTTGGGGAATTATAGGATTAGGGAATATCGCTCAGAAATTTGCCAAAGACTTGGCCCTTGTGCACGATGCAGCTCTTATGGGAGTTGCCTCAAGATCAATGGTGAAGGCCAAGAAGTTCAAAGAGGAGTTTAAAGTGCCCTATGCATTCGATAACTACATGGCATTGCTCAATTGCGAGGAAGTGGAAGTAGTCTATATCGCCTTGCCACATACCGAACATTTGGAATGGAGTTTAAAGGCGATGGAGAGGGGCAAGCACGTATTGTGTGAGAAACCGGCAGGAATTGATCGTAAACAGGTGGAGGCACTGATTGCAGCCTCCGAAAAGAATAATGTCTTTTTTATGGAAGCGCTATGGAGCCGCTTTATCCCGTCCATCCGAAAAATCAAGGAGAGTGTGGAAGCCGGGGAAATCGGAGCCGTGGGGTATCTCCATGCCGATTTTGCTTTTTTTGCCATGGATAGGGACAGTCAGGGCAGGCTTTTGAACCCCAAGCTGGCAGGAGGCTCCCTCCTCGATATCGGGATATATCCTGTTTTTCTCGCCTACCTGATTCTTGGTATGCCTGATGATATTAAGGCTGATGCGAAATTCCTTGACAGTGGAACTGAGGTTCAGATCGCCATTACATTTACGTACAAGTCGGCCCATGCTCATTTATTTAGTGGCTTAACGGCTACCAGTCCGATGAGTGCCACCATATCTGGCAATGACGGCACCCTGATCATCCATTCGAGATGGCATGAAGCAGAACGTTTTACTCTAGATGTTGACGGACAAAGGGAGGAATTTCATTACCCAACTGTTGGCAAAGGATATACTTATGAGATAGAAGAGGTCCAACGCTGCCTTGCAGAAAACAAAATAGAAAGTCCGTTCTGGTCACATTCTAATAGCCTGGATTTGATTACCCTTCTGGATAAAATCAGAGAAATCGCAGGGATCCGTTTTCCTTTTGAAGGATAAAATCTTTCACCAGGGGTTAATTTCACATGATTTTACGATATTTGATTTTACTAAACTAACTTTTATGGGAATGAACAAGAATACTGTCCTCGCCTGGGCTACCTTTATAATGATCTTAGTGGGCTTAGGTTTAATAGGTTTGGGAGCCTTTCGCTACGATGATGTTGCCGGCTGGGGTTTCGCTTCTGTTGGGATCGGTTTTTTTGCCATAGCATGGGTTTTTAACGCCCTGAAAGGAAGGGTCTAGAAACTGAAGGCTGCTTTTCACTCGATTTTCTTAAAGTAACTCTACAATAAATGTCAGACGATAAAAAGGTCATATTCTCCATGTCGGGGGTTTCCAAGACCTACAAGAATGCGAATACCCCTGTACTTAAAAATATATACCTCAGTTTCTTCTACGGGGCCAAAATAGGAATCCTGGGATTAAATGGATCCGGAAAGTCTACCTTGCTGAGGATCATAGCGGGAGAGGATAAGAATTACCAGGGTGATGTTGTTTTTTCCCCGGGTTACAAAGTGGGTTATCTGGAACAGGAACCTGTTTTAGACGATTCCAAAACCGTCCTTGATATTGTCAAGGAAGGGGTGGCAGAGACTGTGGCCATCCTCGATGAATACAACAAGATCAACGATATGTTTGGTTTACCTGAAGTATATGAGGACGCTGATAAAATGCAGAAGCTCATGGATAAACAGGCGGCCCTACAAGACCAGATCGATGCAGCAAATGCCTGGGAGCTCGACACCAAGCTCGAGATTGCCATGGACGCACTCAGGACACCTGATCCGGAGAAGAAAATAGAAGTATTGTCAGGGGGTGAAAGGAGACGCGTAGCCTTATGCCGACTTCTGCTGCAGGAACCAGACATACTTCTGTTGGATGAACCTACCAACCACCTTGATGCTGAATCGGTCCACTGGTTAGAGCATCACCTGGCCACCTATAAGGGTACGGTCATTGCTGTTACTCACGACCGGTACTTTCTCGATAACGTAGCCGGTTGGATCCTCGAACTGGATAGGGGAGAAGGGATTCCGTGGAAAGGAAATTACAGCAGCTGGCTCGATCAGAAATCCAAGCGTCTGGCACAGGAGTCAAAGCAGGCATCCAAACGGCAAAAGACTCTGGAGCGTGAGCTGGAATGGGTGAGGCAGGGGGCGAAAGGTCGCCAGACTAAACAAAAGGCCCGTTTAAAGAACTACGATAAATTATTGAGTCAGGATCAGAAACAACTTGATGAGAAGTTAGAAATCTACATCCCAAACGGCCCCAGGTTGGGTACCAACGTGATAGAGGCTATTGGCGTTAGTAAGGCCTATGACGATAAGTTGCTTTACGACGATCTTAATTTTAAACTTCCACAGGCGGGAATTGTAGGTATAATTGGGCCCAATGGAGCAGGTAAGACCACCATATTTAAAATGATCATGGGAGAGATTACGCCTGATAAAGGTGAATTTAAAGTGGGGGAGACAGCAAAACTGGCCTACGTAGACCAAAGTCATTCCAATATAGATTCTAATAAGACTATTTGGGAAAATTTCAGCGACGGACAGGAACTCATTCTAATGGGGGGCCGACAGGTGAATTCCAGGGCTTATCTGAGTCGATTTAACTTCTCAGGAAGCGAGCAAAACAAAAAAGTGAATATGCTTTCCGGAGGGGAGCGCAACAGGTTGCACCTCGCGATGACCCTGAAAGAAGAGGGTAACGTTCTGTTACTCGATGAGCCTACCAACGACCTCGATGTGAATACCCTGAGGGCCCTGGAAGAAGGTCTTGAAAACTTTGCAGGATGTGCAGTTATAATTTCCCACGATCGTTGGTTCCTTGACAGGGTTTGTACCCATATTCTGGCATTTGAAGGTAATTCTCAGGTTTATTTCTTTGAGGGATCCTTTTCTGAGTATGAAGAAAACAAGAAAAAACGCCTGGGAGCTGATCTTACCCCCAAGCGCCTTAAGTATAAAAAATTAATTCGTTAAGCGAACAGCTTAGTAAGGCTCGGTAGGATACCAGTCTAACTGTACCACTTCTATATTTGAGTCACCGCTTTTTACCAGACTCGCAAATTGATTGACGTCGCTTACATCAGGTCGGCCTCGATAATGATAGGGATACACCTGCTTGGGTGTAAATTCCAGAACCGCATCCGCCGCACTATCTACCGTCATCGTATAAGGTAGATTCATACAGATAAACGCTTTATCAATATTTTCTAAGGCACGCATTTCCGGAATATCTTCTGTATCCCCCGAGAAGTAAAGTCTTTGTCCGCCCATATTTAGTACATATCCATTGCCTCTTCCCTTTACGTGGAAATTCTTTGCCTCTTCTCTAAGGTTGTACATGGGAATGGCTTCAACTACTATGTTAAATCGTTCTTTGGTATCCCCGTTGTTTAATATATCCAGTTGTGGGGCAAATTGAGCAGGCATCTGGTCTGCAACGGCCTGCGGCACCATTATTTTTGCCTCGGATGTGTCTAAGCCCTCGAGAGTTTCTGCATTGAAATGATCCCCGTGGATGTCAGTAATCAGGATGAGGTCTGGTTTGGGGTGCTTTGCAAAAGCCTCTGAGCCTCCAACGGGATCAATGTATATGGTGACGTCTCCCCATTGGATAACCGCCGTTGCATGTTCCACAGGAGTGATTATTAGCTGATCTTTCTCAGTTGGATTTTGTGTGCTTAGTTGGGAGTCGGTTTGTCCAGCCTCCGAACCATCGGCTTTTTTGGCTTCTTTACAGGAAACCAGAATCAGCAGCAATACAGCAAATAACTTAAAAAATGTTTTCATTCCTTTTATTTAATAAAGTTCATCGATAAAATTAAAGATAATCAGCTTCAGGGAGATACATTATACCTTTAATAACATTTTAATATTACTACGGGCGTAGGGGGGTGGATTTTCCATTTCGATCGTTTTAAACCCGAATTTTTTATATAAATGGATGGCTGGTGTCAATATGGTGTTTGAATATAAAACCAGGCTTTCTTTACCCTGCTCCCTGGTGTGTTGTATGGCAAAAGCCAGAAGATCATGACCTATTTTCTTCCCCTGAAATTCCTTTTTTACTGCCATTTTGCCGAGTTCTAAACTTTCATTATTGTACGGGATAAGTGAGAAGCATCCAGCAATGCAATTGTCGTATTTAGCAAAGAAAATCGCACCCCCCTTGTCAATGATTTCTTCCTCGGCATTATTTAACAATTCCCTGTCCTTGGGTTCTACGTAGAAGTACTGCTTAAGCCAGGTGAGATTCATATCTCTGAATTCAGCTGCAAGTTCAGGTCGATAAGGAATAATCTGAAGAGCCATAAATAAGGACTTTTTTCTTGTAAAGATTGATCTTCACTTAATTGGCGGGTAGAAATTACAATATATTTTAAAGTAAAAAATCTAAAAACCGACTTTCCCCGTATATAGCATGTAAACACGTTACAAAAAGAAAAGCGTATTAAACTTTTTACACTATGACTGAAACAAAAAGCAATAATGGATTAAAGGTAATTGCCGGTTTATTGGGTGTTGTACTTTTAGGTACCATCATTTACACTGTGAGTCTTTACCAGGACAAAAAGAAAAGAGAAACCGAACTTTCTCAGGAAAAGGAATTGGTTGTTGAAGACCTAAGAAGCCTGCAGTCTGAGTATGACAAGGCTATCCTTGAAAGCAATGCTACTAATGAAGAATTGGTTGCAGCAAGAGACAGGATTGCTAAGTACATCGATTCTGTTCAAACTATGCAAGCCGATATCTCTTCATTGAGACGTTATAGAAATCAGGTCGTCGTTCTTAGAAAAGAAAGAGAGGAACTGTTAATACAGGTTGATTCTCTTACCCGTTCTAACTCGCTTTTGGCGATGCAGCGTGACAGTACTTTTGTGGAATTGGAAAAACAAGCTGTATTCAACGATTCTTTAGTTGTTCAGAACACTCAGTTAGCTGAAGCTGTTGAAAGAGGATCAGCTTTAAATCTTTCTCAGTTCAATGTTGATGCTGTTAAGGAAAGAAGCAGCGGTAGATTGGTTTCTACTCCTAGGGCCAGCCGTACTGACAAGCTTAAAGTTTGTTTCACTATTGCCGATAATGTTATTGCGCAAGCCGGAGACAGACAATTTCTGATCGAAGTATTGGATCCACAAGGAAATGTACTAGGAGGCGGAAGCACAAAGTCTACGGATGAAGGAGCTTCTGTTACTTATACAAAAGCCACTGATTTTTATTACGAAAACCAGGATCTGGATGTTTGTGACTTTATCAACAAGCCAGGTGGTGATTTCCAATCAGGAAATTACATGGTCAACGTTTATGACGATAGCCTGAAACTTCTTGGAACTTCTAAGTTTACATTGAAGTAAGAGATTATATAGATAAAATTAAGGGCCTTCAAATGAAGGCCCTTTTTTATTGACTTATTTCTTTTTTAATGAGCCGGTCATGTCCTCCGGTTTTACCCATTGGTCGTATTCTTCAGCGGTAACATACCCGAGGTTGATGGCCTCCTCCCTGAGTGTAGTTCCATTCGCGTGAGCGGTATTCGCTATTTCGGCAGCTTTGTAATAGCCGATCTTTGTATTGAGGGCAGTAACCAGCATCAAAGAGTTATTTAGCAATTCTTTAATGACTTTATGATTGGGCTCAATACCGGCAGCACAGTGAATATCAAAACTAACACAGGCATCTCCCAGCAATTCAGCTGATTGAAGCACATTGGCGGCCATTACAGGTTTGAATACATTTAATTCGTAATGCCCCTGGGCGCCTCCAACGGAAACAGCCACATCGTTACCCATGACTTGTGCACAAACCATGGTGAGGGCTTCACACTGAGTAGGATTTACTTTCCCGGGCATTATAGAGCTTCCCGGTTCATTAGCCGGAATAATGATCTCTCCAATTCCCGATCTGGGTCCTGATGCCATCATACGAATGTCATTGGCGATCTTGTTAAGGGAAACGGCCAGTTGCTTTAACGCCCCGTGTGTCTCAACAAGAGCATCATGGGCCGCGAGCGCCTCAAATTTATTCGATGCAGTTTTAAAAGGAAGTCCTGTAAATTCAGCAATATATTTAGCAACCAGGACATCATAACCCTCGGGGGTATTCAATCCGGTACCAACGGCAGTTCCCCCAAGAGCGAGTTCACTTAAATGATCAAGAGTATTATGTAATGCTTTTAAGCCATGGTCTAGTTGGGATACGTACCCTGAAAATTCCTGCCCTAAGGTCAGGGGGGTGGCATCCATTAGGTGGGTTCTCCCGATTTTTACGATGTCTTCAAACTCATCTACCTTTTTTTGCAGCGTATCTCGCAACTGGGTGACCCCGGGGATGGTAACTTTGTGAATTTTATCATAGGCGGCAATGTGCATCCCGGTTGGAAAAGTATCATTTGAAGATTGCGACTTATTTACATCATCGTTGGGCTGTATGGTTTTTTTACCTTCCCCGATTTTCTGACCGGCTAATTCATGTGCCCTGTTGGCAATTACCTCATTGACATTCATATTACTCTGGGTGCCCGATCCGGTTTGCCAGATGACCAGGGGAAACTGATCGTCGAGTTTGCCTTCCAGGATTTCATCGCATACCCTGGCGATCAGGTCGCGTTTTTCAGCTTCCAGAACACCTAATTCACAATTGGCATAGGCTGCTGCTTTCTTCAGGTAGGCAAAGCCGTATACGATATCCAAGGGCATGGAGGCTGGTGGACCTATTTTAAAATTGTTCCTGGACCTTTCTGTCTGGGCTCCCCAATATTTATCGGCCGGGACTTTCACTTCCCCCATAGTATCTTTTTCAATCCTGAATTTCATCGTATCGAATTTTTATATCAACAAAGGTAAGGCTTGGAGCAGAAAATACATTTTACATGCTAATAATTTTCTGCTTTCGGATTTGCAATTTTTAGGAATTTCCAAGTATCTTTGCTTTATAAAGCAAATTTTATGTTCGAATTTGATCAATACCTTGGATTTCTGGCATTTTTAACCATAGTAACTATAGGCTTCTGGCTGATGATGTTCCTCTTGCTTTTTGTAGTACCTTATTGGTTAGGAGGAAATCTGATGGAAATATTTAAAGAAAAACGCGAGGCGAGGAGAGCCAAGCGCAACTCATAAAAAAAGAAGCCAAATGGCTTCTTTTTTGTTTTATCTCCTTTTTTAGACCTGATCAGGTTCCTTCAAATTCAAATTCTTCTTCCTGTCCTCCTCTTCCGTTTCGGTTTCTTTGATTCTGTGGCTGATTAAATCGATAGAGGAAAGAAAGTGTAATCTGTCTTTCTCTCCACTGGAATTCACTATAAGTAGCTACCGTATTTGTAATCGTTTCTGTTCTCCTTTTTCTGGAATTAAACACGTCACTTACATTGAGTGACAAGGTAGCTTTGTCCTTAATTACATCCTTACTAAAGGCCAGGTTGGTACTCAGTATTCCCTTATTTTCATTCTGCGCATCCTTTCGCGGTCCGCGATAGAAAATATTTGATTGAAAATCAATATCGCCCGGCATAGGGATTTTTGCACTGAATCGTGTAAACCAGGTAAAATTATCAGCATCAAAGTTTTGAGTAATCTCTTCATTCAGGAAATTCGTATAGGTATAATCCCCCCTTAATTGCTGCTGGAAAAGATTGAGGTTTAAGGTAAGCCTCCAATCGCGTTTAGGAGTATAGGTGGTGGTGAACTCCATGCCGTATCGGCTATCCGTTGCAAGGTTGATAGGTGTTCGAGCCTGAACAGGTACCAGCACCGGATTGTTGGGGTCGTCAGGATTTTCAATTTCCACAAAATCTCCTGTTTCCTGAGTGATAAACTGGAAAACTCCTGTAGATCGGTTGAAATATCCCGATGTGGTAAACGTAATCTTATCCCATCGTTTTAAATAACCGAGATCGAAGGCGTTTGTGAAAGTGGGGTCCAGATCCGGATTTCCCTGAAAAAGATTGGTATTACTCGATCTTGATGGGAATGGATTGATAAATCTGGAGCGCGGCCGGCGTAATCTGCGGCTATAGCTAATAGTCAGCTGCTCTGTCTCTGAAAACTCATATCCCAGAAACAGGGAGGGAAACCAATTTACATAATCTTTATCGGAAACTTCCTGGGTATCGACCAGCTCAATGCCAATATCCGATGCTTCCATTCTAAGTCCGCCCAAAACACTGAATTTCTTAACCTTGGTACCCAGCTGCATATAAGCTGCATTGACGTATTCCTTGTAATTTAGTTCGTTACTAAAATCTGGATCCCTGTCGAGCACCCCATCTTCGAGTATTCCAAAATCGAAATCCGTATTAAAATTATTGAAGGTGCCACGGTACCCCATCTCAAATTGAGACATATTATCCTTTCCAAACGGAAGTACATAGTCAAATTGCACCAATTGATTTATCTGCGATTCATCATTGATGGTCTGTTCGGTGGGTAAGGCTGCAGATTCTCCGAGAACAATTTCATCTATGATGGAATTCTCTATTTCATCTCCTCTTGAATACTGATAATCCATGGTAAATTCATGGCCTTCTTTGTCAAAAGTCTTCTTGTAGTTAACTGAATACTGAACATTGTCATCCTCTTCAGCTTCAACAGTAGACCGATTTCTTCTAATAGTAGGATTTCTTACTTCATCAAAATTAAAAAAGTCGATATCCACGGTATTCTCCCCATCAGATTTCCGAATGACCAGTGAATTGGTAATGCTGCTGGTTTCACTGAAAAAGTACTCAAATCCAATGTTGGTGTTAAAGCTGTTATCCTGCCGTTGATATTCCCTGATTTCATCCTGGAAACTGACCGTATTCCCATTTTCATCGAAATTTTCCTGTTCAAAAAGTGCATTTCCGGGAGCATCTCGATAACGGTAGGTGGTGGTGGTAAAAATGTTGAATTTTTCCCGGCGCAGGTTCAGGCTCACAGCTGTTCCGTAGTTATCCGGATAACCCGCAAACACATTTACTGATCCGTTTACCCCGGCTGTTTTACTTTGTCTTAATATAATATTGAGTATTCCCGCTGTTCCTTCTGCATCATAACGTGCAGAGGGATTCGTGATCACTTCAACCCTTTCAATAGACTCTGCCGGGAGCTGCTGAAGAGCTTGCGGACTCAAGCCCGACAGGGCAGAGGGTTTGCCATTAATCAGGATACGAACACTCTCGTTTCCTCTCAGGCTAATATTTCCTTCAACATCAACTGTAACGGAAGGGACATTATCCAGAACATCGGTCACAGACCCACCTCGTACGGTAAGATCCTGACCTACGTTGTAAACTTTTTTATCTAAGCGTAATTCTACCGTAGTTCGTTCTCCTACAACTACCACATCTTCCAGCATCTCTGCATCTACTTCAAGCTGAATAGCCCCCAGGTCGGTTGAACTCCTGAATGTTTGAGCCTTTAACTCGAAAGTCTTATAAGAAAGATACTCCACCCTTACGTTGTACTGACCCGGCATAGTCTGAACAGAAAATTTACCGTCGAGATCAGAAATTCCTCCGGTTACCATCTCAGGCCTCCGCACGCTTTGTAAAATAAGAGTGGCGTATTCGAGGGGCTGATTTGTATCCTTGTCATAAACAGTACCCGAAATAGTAATTGGAGACGGGCGCTGACCGGAAGGTCTTTGGGAGAAGGACATTAAAAAAGCCATTAGAAACAATGGCAAAAGGATGGATTTTTTCATTTAAGACTTATTTTTTTTCTTTTTTCTTTTTTTCGATTTGGACTTTTTACCTCTGTTTTCACGGTATTCCTTCAGGGCTTCGAATTTGTCTGCAGGAAGGCTTGCCTTTAGCTCCTCATCCTGTTTTAAATTGATCTGTTCATACGCTTCCCTGGTTTTTTCGGGCTCCAGCTTGAGGATTTGAATTTCTATGCGTTGCTGCACGTATTTAGTGAGGATCGATTTTAAGATGGCCTGTTCAAATTCTGAAAATTCGATAGCTTCAAGGAGTTTGGGCATCTCAGCTTCAACCAGTTCCTCGGCGGTCATGGGTTCAGCAGGTTCGGGCTTATCCTGGGTTTGAGGGGCTATTCGCCTGCGGCTCATTGTTCCATACTGTGCTTCAGCATAAAACGATGCCGCAAAGAAAAATAGAATTAGAAGAATATGGTGTTGGTTCGCTCTCATTTCTGAATTCACTTTCAAATGTATACGGAAGTGAATGAGTGCGCGGTTAAATGTTTGTTAAAAGGCAAAGGATACCTTAACAATTGAGAAAAGTTTAAGAGAAGTTTTAGGAAAATTGGGAAAACGAATTATTCAGCCAGTAATTCTGATATATTCTCAGGAGGCCTTCCAATGACTCCTTTTCCATTGTAAATAACTACAGGTCGTTCTATAAGCTTGGGATGAGCCAGCAAAGCATTTACGATCATTTCCTCGGTGAGATCTTTTCCTTTAAAATCGGATTTCCAGATCGCTTCCTGTTTTCTGACAAGCTCAGAAGCATTGATATTCAGGGTATTCAGTATTTCAAGCAATTCGGATCTGCTGAGATTATTTTCCAGGTATTTGATAATTTCAAAAGGTTTCCCGCTTTCTTCTACGATGGCAAGGCCTTCACGCGATTTGCGACATCTGGGATTGTGGTAAATTTTGATCATAATTCTAACTTTCTTGATTCTGTCCCATCATCATGAGATAGGCTTTGAGGAACATGTTGAGATCCCCGTCCATAACGGCGTCTACATTTCCTGTTTCTTCGCCTGTACGAACATCTTTAACTAATTTGTATGGGTGCATCACATAATTTCTGATCTGGGAACCCCATTCGATCTTCATTTTAGACGATTCGATTTCATCCCGGGCTTCCTGCTTTTTCCTCAATTCAATTTCATAGAGCTGAGACTTTAACATCTTTAGGGCCGTCGCCCGATTATCGTGCTGCGATCTTGAATCTGAACAGGAAATTTGTATTCCTGTGGGTTTGTGCACCAATTGTACCTTGGTTTCAACCTTATTTACATTTTGCCCACCCGCTCCGCTAGATCGGGCTGTAGTGATCTCTATGTCTGCAGGATTCACTTCGATCTCAATACTATCGTCAACCAGCGGGTAAACGTAGACCGAAGCAAAAGAAGTATGCCTTTTTGCATTACTGTCGAAGGGTGAAATTCTAACCAGACGGTGAACTCCGTTTTCCCCTTTCAACCAACCAAAGGCGTAATCTCCTTCAATTTCAAGTGTTACCGTTTTGATTCCCGCTACATCACCTTCCTGGTAATTGAGTTCTTTTACTTTATAGCCGTTTTTCTCGCTCCACATCAGATACATTCGCATAAGCATGGAGGCCCAGTCACAGCTCTCAGTGCCTCCTGCTCCGGCAGTAATTTGAAGTACGGCGGTCATTTCATCTCCTTCTTCGGAGAGCATGTTCTTAAATTCGAGCTTTTCTACGGCATCAAGAGCCCTTGAATGTTGGGTTTCAACTTCAGCAGGGGCAACTTCCCCTTCTTTCTGGAATTCGAGTAGTACTTCAAGGTCATTGGCTAGTGCCAGTGCCGTATTGTATTCTTCCACCCATTTTTTCTTGGCCTGAAGCTGGCGCATTTTTATCTGGGCTTCCTGGGGGTTATCCCAAAAATCAGGTGCTAAGGTTTTCTCCTCTTCATTCTCAATTTCGATCAATTTGGCATCGATGTCAAAGATACCTCCTTAACGCACCAAGGCGCTCAATAAGATCTTTCTGATGATCTGTAGTTACCATTCTGAATAAATTTCATGTAAAAGTACCATGTTTTTAAAGAGTAGGGAATTTTTAAAATTAAAATTATTGTTGTTGTTGCTGCCCGTGTACCTGAACACTATGTGAAGTAGTATTTTCACCTTTTGAAAGAATAATTCCTTTGATTGGAGCACAATCTGCATAGTCTTTTCCATGGGCAACCTTAATGTGATTGTCACTCGCCAGGATGTTGTTTGTGGGATCAAATCCAACCCATCCCACATCCATAAGATAGGCCTCAGTCCATGCGTGCATCTGGGAGTCTCCGAAATATCCGTTCCCCTGGTGGAGATACCCTGACACATACCGGCAGGGAATCCCATACTGCCTGGCAATAGCAGAGAACAAATGTGCAAAATCCTGACATACCCCGTGACGATTCTCAACAATGTAATCCAATGTTGTATTTACATGCGTAACCCCGGGCGTATAGAATATTTTTTCGAACACCCATTTGTTCAGCAGCTGTAAATTCTCAAAGACGGTTTCTCCCTTATTGTATTCGAAAAAATTGCTGTGCTCATCTAAAAGGGTGGTCAGAGGAGTTTTGCGCAGAAAGGGTTCATGGTCTACCTTGAAATGAAGATCGTGGTAACGATTGAGTTCTTCAAAAGGATCGGTCGCTAATTCAAAATTAAAAGGATTTAATATTTTTTTGTTGAGGGTAAAGTTCGCCTTGAATTCTATGTTTTTGAATTTTGTCCTCGCAAGGATGCGAAGGGTTTTAAAGCCATAGGCATTGGTGGAAATTTCATATGGAAAATTCATTGAATTAGTGAAAGAAAATGAATGCAATTCCTGGTTTTCGTCCTGGTGCGGACAAATAAGGAACTGCCACCTCGCTTCTTTCACAGGAAATTCATACTGGTTTTCAGCGCAATAGACAATCTTGTATTCGAGAGACATTATTGCTTATAGATTATTAGGGAAGCCTGGATCAATAGTGAAAAAACTCATTCTCCATTTTGGTGCCAATATCGGCTAAATTCTTTAACATACCGTCAATAAATTGTTCGATATTTCCTTCAATTTCTTCAATATACTTGTACTGATATTCCGATCTCACTCTCCCTACCAGAAAGGCGGTCGAATTCTTATTATAGCGAAATGAATTATCGAGTACCCTGATATGCCTGTAAATCTGATTTAAGCTGTTCATCAGAGATCTTGGGCAATTGGGATTCAGGATCAGAAACTCAAGGGTTGTTGCACTAGTTGGTGTTTTCTTATAAAACCGGCGCATCATATCATAGGATTCCACGCTTTTCAAAAGTGTGGTCCATTCAAAACTATTTCTGAAAGTGTTACCGTAGCCTCCCTTTGAAATGGATGCGTCCTTATATTTTGAATTGATAATTCGTATCAACTGATTGGCCCGTTCCAGGTTTACACCCAATAAGATAATGGCATACACTTCATCGTGGAGGAGCGTACTCCGGATTTTCCCTCTCAGGATAGACGACATTTCAATGATATTTATGCAGAAATCGTACATACCTTTTTTAAGGAAGTGATCTACAGGATATTTTAACACAAAGTGATAAAACTTATTGATGGATTCATAGAGGTCAGTTGAGATAAGGTCCCTGGCGCTATTAGCATTTTCCCGTGTATACTTTACATTGCTGATAATAGAGTAGGGGTGGTCGTGGTCAAGGGCCAGTTTGAAAAGCACGTCTTCTTCATTGAGTTCCGTCCCTTCTGGAGATTCCGGATCCCCGATCATTCTCAGCATCGAATTCAGTACAAACTGCCTCGATCTGGAGAGTTCGTTGGGGGCATCCAGGGATGAGAAATAATTGACATGCATATATCGAGCAATATGCTCAGATCGCTCTATATAACGTCCCATCCAGAATAGATTATTGGCTACTCTTGCTAACATATAGTTATGGTTTTAATACCCAGGTGTCTTTAGAACCACCGCCCTGAGAAGAATTTACGACTAGATTGCCCCTTTTTAACGCCACCCGTGTTAACCCCCCTTTGAGGACAAAGTCTTTGTCTTTTCCCAATATGGTAAAGGTCCTCAGGTCTACGTGCCGCTGTTCAAAGGAATTTGTTTCGTCGATGTAGGTAGGATGAACGGAAAGCGACATAATAGGCTGCGCCACGTATTTGCGCGGACTTTCCTGTATTTGTTTTTTAACCTTCTCAATCTCTTCCTTACTTAGGCGGTTTCCTATTGAGATTCCGTAACCCCCGGCTTCATCTACGGGTTTAATGACCAGTTCATGAATGTGCTCCAGTACATATTTCAATTCATCGGGCCTGCTGCAGTGGTAGGTATGAACATTATTCAGGATGGGGGTCTCATCGAGATAGTACTTGATGATATCCGGCATATAAGTATACACGGCTTTGTCATCCGCTACTCCCGTGCCGGGTGCGTTTGCCAGGGTAACATTCCCCTTTTTATAAGCTGAGAAGAGTCCGGGAACACCCAGGGCAGAATCAGCCCTGAATTCGAGGGGATCAAGAAACTGATCGTCAATTCGACGGTAGATAATATCAACTTTTACGGGTCCTTTGATGGTTCTCATATAGACAAATTCGTTCTCCACGAACAGGTCGCGTCCTTCAACCAGTTCAACACCCATGGTCTTAGCCAGGTAGGAGTGTTCGTAAAAGGCCGAATTGTACATACCCGGGGTGATCACCACAGTGTTGGGACTATCCACACCTTTGGGCTTTACCGTTTCGAGCAGATCCAGAAGATTTTCCGCATAATTGGTTACAGTATGAGTTTCGTAATGATTGAATACCCCAAAAAGCGCCCGTTTTAGTGCTGTACGGTTGCAAATCACATAACTGACACCAGAGGGACATCTTATATTGTCTTCAAGGACATAGTACTTCCCGTCATTATGCTTAATAATATCGGTACCGGAAATGTGGTTGTAAATACCTCCGGGAGGATCCACACCCATCATCTGATGTAAGTAGTTTTCAGATGAACTCACTAACTCAAGCGGCACAACTCCCTGTTTGAGAATTTTCTTGTCATGGTAAATGTCGTGTAGAAATAAATTCAGGGCCCTGCTGCGCTGAATAGCTCCTTTTTCAATAAGCTCCCATTCTTTTGCATCTATAATTCTTGGAAACAGATCGAAGGGAAAAATCTTTTCCTGCATCTCCTTGTCGTCATATACCTGGAAGGTAATACCCTGATTAAAGAAGGACGACTTCGCCTTTTCATTTAATCGCATATAATCATCAATACTATGTGCTCCATAGAGGGCAAAAAGCTTTTGGTAAATGTCTTTGACCTTGCCATTGCTGTCATAGAGTTCATCAAACAGGGCGTGATCTCGCTCGTAAGAAGAAAAAATAGTGCTATCCAGGATCGCCATATTAATTACTTTGGTGAGTTATGGAAGATAATCTAAATTGAATGAATTCGAAACACTAATTTCCTAATTATTCATGGGGATATTTACTGAATTAACAATTAGGGATACCAGCTTTTATGGATATTCTCTATCATTTTATTACGGTGCTCTGTAGAATCCTCCGAATTTGTATAAATTTAGGCTCTAAACTATCGAGATGAAAAAAACACTCTACCTATTTGCCATTTTAAGTATGTTCACTACCCTTGGACAGATCACAGAAAAACTAAAGGATTTTCAAAAATACGAAGGCTTTTTCCCCTTCTACCATGATCCCGCAAGCGATAAGGTATTCATGGAAGTAAAGGACCTTGATAAAGAGTTTCTCTATGTGTATTCACTTAGTAGTGGTATTGGAAGTAATGATATAGGTTTAGATCGTGGACAGCTTGGAAATGAGCAAGTTGTATACTTTAAAAAAGCGGGAAATAAATTATTGCTAATACAACCCAATCTCAAGTACAGAGCCTTGACAGAAAATGAATTGGAAAAGAAATCTGTGGAACAGGCCTTTGCGAAATCAATCTTATTTGGCTTTAAAATTGAAGAAGAGCAAGACGGAACTTTTTTTATAGACCTGACAGATTTTCTCATGCAGGACGCTCATGGGGTTAGTGAACGTCTAAAGCGATCAAAGCAGGGTAATTACAGCCTCGACAAGTCGAAAAGTGCCTTTGACCTGGATAGAACCAGGGCTTTTCCCAATAATGTAGAATTCGACCTGATGCTCACCTTTAAAGGGACGCCTACCGGAAATTTTATACGTTCGGTGACTCCAAATCCTGAATTGGTAACCGTATCCCAACATCACTCCTTTATCGCCCTGCCCGATAAGGGTTTTGCCATGCGGGAATTTGATCCCCGGTCTGGTTCCTATCCCTTTTCGTACTTTGATTATGCAACCCCTGTAGAGGAATCCCTGATCAAAAGATATATCACACGCCATCGCCTGGAGAAAAAAGATCCCAGTGCAGCATTGAGTGAGGCTGTGGAACCGATTGTTTATTATCTTGACAATGGCACTCCGGAACCCGTTCGCTCTGCCCTGCTGGAGGGAGGGCGCTGGTGGAACCAGGCTTTTGAAGCCATAGGGTTCAAAAATGCTTTTCAGCTCAAAATGCTGCCCGATGATGCCGATCCGCTGGATGTGCGTTACAATGTGATACAATGGGTGCATCGCTCTACCAGAGGATGGAGCTATGGCAGTAGTATTACAGATCCCAGAACGGGAGAAATCATCAAAGGCCATGTTAGCCTCGGCAGCCTGCGGATCAGACAGGATTTCCTGATCGCTCAGGCCCTGATGGACAAACCTTTTGCAGAAAGGGACGATAACGATGAGGCCATGCTGAATATGGCACTGGCCAGAATCAGGCAGTTATCAGCTCATGAAATTGGACATACCCTGGGCTTTGCACATAATTTTGCTGCAAGTACCAACAACCGCGCATCTGTAATGGATTATCCGCATCCGTATATCAGCCTGAAAAATGGGATGATTGATTTCTCTGAAGCTTATGATAGGGGAATTGGGGAGTGGGATAAAGTAACGGTTGCCTATTCTTATTCAGACTTCCCGGAGAATACCAATGAAAAGGAAGCACTTGCTGCAATTCTTCAGGAATCACATCAGCAGGGACTTCGTTACATCTCTGATCGCGATGCCCGACCATTGGGCAGTGCACATATCCTGGGTCATCTCTGGGATAACGGAGGGAGTGCCAGTGAGGAATTAAACAGGTTGCTTGAGCTGCGCAAGGTCGCCATAGATAATTTCTCAATTGATAATATACGTTCAGGAGAGCCGAATTCGGTTCTGGAGGACGTATTTGTTCCTCTGTATTTCCTGCACAGATATCAAATTGAAGCTGCTGTAAAAAGCATTGGCGGATTAAATTACAATTATGCCGTCAAAGGAGACGGACAGGTAGTAGTGGAATCCCTTCCGTCCAAGGAGCAAAAGGAAGCTGTAAAAAGCGCCTTAAAGACACTGGATGCATCGGTGATTGCCATTCCTGAGGAAAAACTGGCTTTATTTCCCCCGAGAGCAATAGGACATGGAAGAACCAGAGAATCTATTAACGGTAAAACCGGTGTTTCCTTTGATGCTTTGTCTGCTGCTGAAACAGCTGCAGACATGAGCCTCGGTCTTCTTTTTCACCCGGAAAGGGCTTCACGCCTTATTCAGCAAAAAGGACTTGAATCCTCACAATTAGGTCTGGGTGAATTATTTCAGACAATAATTGATGGCACGATTAACAAAACGCATAAAGATGGTTATCTCAATACCGTACAAAAATCGATAAATTATCGCGTCCTAATGCATTTTATGAATCTGGCAGCGCATAAAGATGTTCACCCCCAGGTAAATGCGCTGGCTAATGCCAGTTTGATTGGACTGCAAATGCGACTGAAAAGCTCCTCTGATCCTGACGCCAGGGAAATGGCAAGACGAATAACATTTTTTAATGAAAACAGAGACGATTTTAAGGTAATTTCTTCTCCTGAAATCCCGGACGGTTCACCAATAGGCATGGCCTGTTCACAATAATTATTCTTAGATCATATGCAGATCAATCTTATAAGTGATACCGTAACCAAACCTACTGCTGCTATGCTTGAGGCCATGATGTCGGCAGAGGTAGGGGATGATGTTTTTAAGGCCGATCCGTCGGTTAACGCATTGGAGGAGAAAGTGGCGAAATTATTTGGCATGGATTCCGCCCTGTTTTTTCCCAGCGGGACTATGGCCAATCAAACGGCAATAAAAATACACACCAATCCAGGGGATCAGCTCATCTGCGATAAATATGCCCATGTATATAACTACGAAGGAGGCGGGGTGAGCTTTAACAGCGGAGTGTCTTGTAAACTTGTAGACGGGCACCGAGGCATGATGAAGGCAGAACAGGTCCAAGCTGCCATCAATCCTCCCGATTTCTATCACAGTCCGCTCACTTCCCTGGTCTGTATTGAAAACACAACCAACAAAGGTGGGGGTGCTTGCTGGGATTTTGAAGAATTAAGAGACATACGGAAAGTTTGTGACAAGCACGAACTGGGTTATCACCTTGATGGGGCCCGACTCTGGAATGCACTTGTAGCCAAAAATGAGGATCCCAGGGCTTATGGCAGGCTGTTCGACACCATCAGTATTTGCCTGAGTAAAGGACTTGGTTGTCCGGTTGGTTCTGTTCTGGTAGGGAAAAAAGAATATATGGACAAAGCCTTGCGAATCCGGAAGGTGTTGGGCGGTGGGATGCGTCAGGCAGGATATCTTGCGGCAGCAGGCATCTATGCCCTGGACCATCATATTGACCGACTAAAAGAAGACCATTTAAGGGCTCAGGAGCTGGGAGCCCAACTGCAGAAATTACCCTTTGTAAAGCAGGTAGAACCCATTGAGACCAACATCATCATCTTTGAACTTGATGAAGCCAAGTGCTCTACAGAAAGATTCCTGGAAGAATTAGAAAAAAAGGGTATTCAGATTATTGGAATGGGACAGGGTAAATTACGGATGGTTACTCATATGGACTATACTGTAGAAATGCACGATCACACCCTGCAGATTCTGGCCTCCTTAGGGGAGTTGTGATTGATCTAACCCTGAGATCCTGTTTCGGAAATTGGTAATACCGTTTTCCATACCTGCCTCCGAGGAATAGTCCTTACTGTTTCCTATAACACTTCCGCTTTGATCTTTTAGTGTAAAATGAAATTTCCCATTGTGGCTGGTCTTTCTTTCGAAGACAGAAGGTTTGGAAACCAAGGGAGGAAGTTGTTTTAGAGTGGCGGTGAGTTCCTTTTTTGAAGGAAAAGGAACACTCTGTAATATAGAGTTGCCTCCCTTTGCAGTGACTACAAAGCTGTATCGATCATTTTTGTCCTTTTTTACTTCTATCATCTTGAATATTGCTAATTGCAATAAAGCTGTAATCGCTTTTGTTATTTAAAGAGGGAATCCATCCCCGGAATATTTGGCATGCCTTCCTTTGCCACAGCAGCCAATTCTGCTTCCTGCACCTCAGTGGCCCTGGAAATGGCTTTATTTAACGTAATGACAAGATAGTCTTCCAGTTGTTCTTTGTCTTCAAGCAGTGCATCTCCTATTTCAATACCCTTGATTTCGCGGTTAGCCGTGATTGTTATGGATACCGAGCCATCAGCCGATTTTTCATTAAGAGAAACAGTATCCAGTCGTTTTTTAGTTGCTTCTACTTTGGCACGGGTCTCTTTTAGTTTTCCCATCATGCCCATCATATCTCCGAACATATAATTTTAATTTAGTTTTAGATTCTCAAATTTACTAATTTGCCCGGATTTTAAACCATTCTAGATGCTTCTATCGAAAAAACACTTCATTCTCCCATTAAGTATTATTTTTGCAACTTCTTGCCAAAACCAAAACAAAGAGATGGTAGATGTAAGCCCTCCTGTCGCTAAAAAAGTCCCTAAGAACCTCGAGATCCACGGAGATGTCAGGGAGGATAATTACTATTGGATGAATGAACGGGAAGATCCCGAGGTCATTGCATTCCTCGAGAAGGAGAACGAGTATTACCAGGCGAAAACAGCCCATACTCAACCCTTGCAGGATAGTCTTTTCCTTGAAATGAGATCGAGGATTAAGGAGGATGACACCTCGGTCCCATATAAGCGTAATGGCTATTGGTATATTACACGTTTTGAAACCGGGAAGGAATACCCAATTTATTCCCGTAAGAAAGAGAAGCTGGAAGCTGACGAAGAAGTGATGTTTGACGGGAATGAACTGGCCGAAGGGCACGAGTTTTTTCGTTTAACCGGTATCTCGGTGAGTCCGGATAACACCATGGCAGCATTTGGCAGGGATACGGTTTCGAGGCGACAATACTACATAAAGATCAAAAACCTGGTCACAGGGGAAATATATCCCGATAAAATCGAAAACACTACCGGGGGTTCGGTCTGGGCCAAAGACAACAAAACCTTATTTTACACAAAAAAAGATCCTGTAACCCTGCGTTCAGACAAGATTTACAAACATGTACTGGGGACTTCATCGTCAGAAGATGAACTGGTCTATCACGAAACAGATGAAACCTTTAATACCTATGTTTATAAATCCAAGTCACAGGATTATATTATCATTGGATCTAACAGCACGCTCACTTCAGAATACCGCATCCTGGCGGCAGACGATCCAAACGGAACATTCAAGATTTTTTCTCCCAGAACAAGGGGACTGGAATATGCGATCTATCATTTCGGGTCGGATTTCTATATCCTTACCAACAAGGATGGGGCTACAAATTTTAAATTAATGAAGACCTCCGAAAAGGCTACTTCTTCAGAAAACTGGCAGGAGTATTTACCTCACCGGGAGGACGTATTGTTGGAGGACATTGAAATTTTTAAAGATTATCTCGTGGTATCAGAAAGAGATAATGGTCTGAACAAAATTAAAGTGAGTCGATGGGACGGAAGTGATTCGTATTATCTCCCTTTTGACAATGAGACTTATGTGGCATATCCTTACGTCAACCTTGATTATGACACGAAATACCTGAGGTATATTTATAATTCAATGACCTCTCCTTACGCCATCATAGATTTTGATATGGAGACAAGGGAGGAAGTCATACTCAAGCAACAGGAAGTCCTCGGAGGGAAATTCCAGGCTGAGAATTACCGTTCGCAACGAATCTGGGCCACGGCTCGGGATGGTGTCAGGGTACCCATTTCATTGGTGTATCATAAGAACACCCCTTTAGACGGCACTTCTCCACTGCTACAGTACGCCTACGGATCATACGGTGCTACCATAGATCCATCCTTTTCAAGTACCCGTCTCAGTCTGTTAGACCGCGGGTTTATCTACGCCATATCGCATGTAAGAGGCGGAGAGTACCTGGGAAGGCCCTGGTATGAAGATGGAAAACTACTCAGGAAGAAAAATACATTTACCGATTTTGTCGACTGCTCTAAATTCCTCATCGAGGAAAAATTTACCAGTCCTGAGCATCTCTATGCTCTGGGAGGTTCAGCAGGAGGCTTGCTGATGGGTGCAGTTGTAAATATGGCCCCAGAACTTTATCACGGTGTAATTGCGGCAGTTCCTTTTGTGGATGTGGTTACTACTATGCTGGATGATTCGATTCCTTTAACAACCGGGGAATACGATGAATGGGGAAACCCCAACGAAAAAAAATATTACGACTATATGTTGTCATATTCTCCTTACGACAATGTACAGAAACAGGCGTATCCTAATTTATACGTTACTACCGGACTACATGATTCTCAGGTGCAGTATTGGGAACCGGCTAAATGGGTGGCCAAACTAAGGGAGTACAAAACAGATCAGAACAACCTCTACCTCGATACAAATATGGATGCAGGACACGGGGGAGCTTCAGGCCGATTTGAAGCCCTGAAGGAGACGGCCAAGGAGTTTGCATTTCTGCTCGATTTAGAGGGAATAGATCAATAATTAAAAAAAAGTAGTAATTTTGGCCCTGAAATACCGTTAACAGAGGGTGTTTCAACAAAACAACCTTATGGAACAAACGATTAACGCCCATAATTCAATCCTCGATCTTATTGGTAATACCCCGCTGGTTAAATTAAATCAGATCACCAGTGCTATGGATGGGGAGTTCTATGCCAAGATGGAAGCTTTTAATCCAGGGCATTCCTCAAAAGACAGAATTGCTGCTTTTATTATCGAAGAGGCAGAACGCAAGGGGATTTTGAAGGAAGGAAGTACAATTATCGAAACTACATCTGGAAATACGGGCTTTAGCCTGGCCATGGTGAGTATAGTAAAAGGCTATAAGTGTATACTAGCTGTCAGTTCTAAATCGTCTCAGGACAAGATAGACATGCTTCGCACTATGGGAGCGGAAGTGTACGTATGCCCGGCACATGTAAGCGCTGATGATCCGCGTTCTTACTACGAGGTGGCAAAACGACTTCATCAAGAGACCGAAAATTCCATTTATATCAATCAATATTTTAATGAATTAAATATTGAAGCTCATTACAGGACTACTGGCCCTGAGATCTGGGAACAGACAAAGGGGCAGATCACTCACTTTATCGCCTGCAGTGGGACCGGGGGTACTATTTCTGGAACAGCCCGGTTTTTAAAGGAAATGAATCCCGGAATAAAAGTTATAGGCGTAGATGCTTATGGCTCTGTTCTGAAGAAGTATCACGAAACCGGAAAAATGGATAAGAATGAGATTTATCCGTACCGGATTGAAGGGTTGGGTAAAAACCTGATTCCGGATGCTACAGATTTTAACATCATAGACACCTTTATAAAGGTAGCAGATAAAGAAAGTGCACATACTGCAAGGGAGATTGCCAGGACCGAAGGGATTTTCGCAGGATATACCTCAGGTGCCGTAATCCAGGCAGTAAAGCAATTAAATGAACTTGGAGAATTTAGCAAAGACAGTAAAGTGGTTGTTATTTTCCCGGATCATGGCTCCAGATATATGAGTAAAGTCTACAGTGATAAGTGGATGGAAGCTCAGGGATTCTTCTCAGAGGTTCAATCGAGCCAGGAGAAGAAGGTTGAGATTGTAAAATAAAAAAGTGTATTCACTAGATAACCGGCAGTGGGTTTAAACTCACTGCCTTTTTTTATGGTCTAAAATAATTTTATGATTCGTGGGTAAAAATCCATAGTTTTGCAGAAACCAAACCGGGGTAAATGAGAGATTTATTTGACAGGATTATCGAGAATAAAGGCCCTTTAGGACGATGGGCTTCACAGGCTGAAGGTTACTTCGTTTTTCCAAAATTGGAAGGTCCTATTTCAAACAGGATGAAATTCCAGGGTAAGGAAGTAATTACCTGGAGTATAAATGATTATCTCGGATTGGCAAACCTGCCGGAGATTAAAAAAGTAGACGGGGAGGCAGCACTCGAATACGGTGCGGCTTATCCGATGGGAGCCAGGATGATGAGCGGTCAAACTGTATACCACGAGCAACTTGAAAAGGAACTCGCAGCTTTTGTAAGTAAAGAAGCTTCTTATCTGCTCAATTTTGGATATCAGGGGATTATGTCTGCAATTGATGCCCTTGTTTCAAAAGACGATATCATAGTTTACGATGTGGATTCTCACGCCTGTATCATAGACGGTGTGCGATTGCACATGGGAAAACGATTTACTTTTAAACACAACGATATTGAAAGCCTGGAAAAAAACCTGGAACGAGCCGCAAAGATGGCAGAGCAGACAGGTGGCGGGATTCTGGTTATCTCGGAAGGGGTTTTTGGTATGCGTGGAGAACAGGGGAAACTAAAGGAAATTGTTGCCCTGAAAAAGAAATTTAATTTCCGACTTCTTGTAGATGACGCCCACGGTTTTGGTACATTGGGTAAAACGGGAGCCGGAGCCGGAGAAGAACAGGGGGTACAGGACGACATTGATGTTTACTTTGCCACTTTCGCCAAATCCCTTGCCGGAATAGGAGCTTTTCTGGCAGCAGATCAGGAGATTATTGACTATCTGAAGTATAATTTAAGGTCTCAGATGTTTGCGAAATCCCTGCCCATGATTTATGTAAAAGGCGCCCTGAAACGTCTCGACATGTTGAGAAGCATGCCGGAACTGAAGGCCAAATTATGGGAAAACGTAAATGCACTGCAGGAAGGTCTGAAAGAGAGAGGCTTTGATATTGGTACCACCTCGAGCTGTGTAACTCCTGTATATCTCAATGGTAGTATCCCTGAGGCAATGGCCCTGGTAAAGGATCTGCGGGAAAACTATGGTATTTTCTGTTCCATTGTAGTGTATCCGGTAATACCTAAAGGACTCATCCTGCTTAGGATGATACCGACAGCTACCCATACCATGGAAGACATCTCCATCACACTCGATGCCTTTTCGGCAATTCGCGATAGATTGGAAAATGGAACCTACAAAAGGCTGTCAGCTGCGGTTGCTGCTGCCATGGGGGAATAAACGACTTCAGGAAAATCTGCGATTTGTAATTACAATACTTTTTTGTAGGTACGACGTCTTTTGTACACTTTTGGATCAAAGTGCTTCCAGAGTTGCTTTATGGCAATATTCTCTTCAAGTTCCGGCGTTCTGTAGCAGGTTTGCACCTGCTTTTCCTTAAAGGTCTCGTAATACTCATTAAAGATAATTGAAGTAACTCCTTTATTCTGGTATTCAGGATGTATCCCGATGAGGTAAAAAATAACGTCTTTATTGTGTTTTTTTGCCTTTAACAGGTGATACCAGCCAAAGGGGAACAATTTACCCCTGGCTTTCTGCATGGCTTCAGAGAAAGATGGCATTACGATGGCAAATGCAATCACTTTGTCTGAGGAATCCACTATGAATTTTATGTATTCCGGATTGATAAAACTGATGTACTTCTTTTTAAAATACTCCCTTTGTACCGGGGTTATAGGGACGAAAGAAGACAATTTGGCGTATGAATCATTGAACAAGTCAAACATCTGATCAACCCAGGGCATGATTTCGCTCGTCTTTTTAAAATTCATTTCCTTTAATCCGTACCGCTTTTTTATCAGTACATGAACCCGCTTGAAGAGGGCCGGATCCACATTGCTATTGGGAAACTTATTCTCTTCATATCCCTTTTCCTTTACAAAGCCCAATTTTTCGTAATGCGACTGGTAATAGGGATAGTTGTACCATGTAATCATGGTACCTATATGATCAAATCCCTCAACCAGGACGCCTACCTTGTCCAGGTTTGAGAATCCGACAGGACCTTCCATAAACTCCATCTGATGTTGTCTTGCGAGTTCTTCAACTTTGGAAATTAATGCGCGCGATACTTCCTGATCGTCTATAAAATCGAACCAGCCAAATCGCATTTTGCGCAATTTTTGCTGATTGACTTCAATCCAGTTGATCATGGCAACCACACGTCCCACAATTTTACCATCCTTAAAGGCGAGGAAAAACCAGGCATCCGCATTCTCAAAAACCGGATTCTTTTCAGAATTAAAGGTTTCCATTTCATCCTTTATCAAGGGAGGAACCCAGTGGGGGGAGTCTTTGTATAACGAAAAAGGAAAGGTTACGAATTTTTTCAGATCAGATTTACTAACCGCCTGTTGTACACTTACCATAATACCTGCTTTATGGAGCCAATATTATGAATAAATGGGCATAGTTTAAAACTTCACAGCGGTTTTAAACCTCGGAGGTAATCTTTTAAAAAGGAATCAGGAGAAGGAGGGTTACGGATTAGTTCTTCTTTCGCTTCGCTTTGCGCTGAAGTTTGCGCATTTTCTTTTTTGAAATTCCCGGAAGGGTGTTTTCGGAATCGTCTTTAAATGCATTTTTCTTGATAAAATCTCCGTTTTGACCTGCTTTCTGGTCATCAATGGAAATGACTTCATCTTGGTGGAAATCGAGGCGATAGGAAAAGCCCAGCGCACCAAATATCCTTCTTGGGGAATCTTTAAAACTCGCCCCTACATTAATGTCGGCCTGGAACGACTTACTAAATAAATGTGCTATTCCGGTCCTTAACAGGATATCAGCATACCTATCACTTTTAATCCCCTGGTTTTCAACAAAAACACTCCATTTGGGGTTTTTAAAAGCATGAGATACCGAGATCAGGTATTGCATTTCGGGGAAATCTGTGCCGATTCGGTCATAGATCAGATTTGATATAAGTACAAGTCGAGGACCCAGATGACTCTGGGTGGCGATCATAGCCCTGGGTGCTACAATCGGATCTTCCGGATAGAAGGGGTTGTCCCCGAGAACAAATGTGGCTCCGGCATAAACAGAAACAGCGGGTACCAGATCACGGAGTTGAAATTTATTGTTGGCCCTCCAGCTGTACAAATTGGGTTTATTTCTTTCAGGGTTCTTAAAGGGGTCGTATAAGAGGTACTTAAAGCCTAGTCTGTTTCTCGAAAAGTCGGTTCTCGACTCATTGAGATCAAATGAGTTAAAGGTAATATCCTGCTGCACATAGGTGCCTTCATAAATGACCTCCAGCATCTCCTTCAAGAATCCGTAACGCAGAACCAGATCACCCCCCATGATAGTAGATTCCTGATTGAGAGGGGTATGTTCTCTTTGTTCATACAGGAAACCTGCTTCCATCTGTACAATTCCCTTGCCCACCGCATAAGCGCTAACCGACAGGCCCGGCCTGTTTGAATTAATTACTTCTGTGTATTGTCCCGAGGTTAAAAGAGGTACGGAAATGCAGGAGAAAATGAACAAATAGAGTGTTCGGTAGGATTTTAGGCATGCATCCATCAGGCGCTGTTTTATTAAAGTTTTATGACAATTGTACTGCTATTACAACGCTGGAATTGTACTTTTGATATATTTAGGAAATAAATTATGGGATTTTTAAAGACACTGCTGATTATTTTGCTGGTGTACTTCCTATTGCGAATCATATGGAGGTTACTGGCCCCAAGACTTTTTCGATATGCAGTAAAGAAAACAGAAGACCGATTTAAAGAGGCCTTCGAGAGAGCAAATATGAATCAACAATCAACCAATACCCGAGCTAAAGACATCGATAAGAATACAGCCCAAAATCAATACAAAAAGTCCTCAGAACAGGTAGGGGAGTATATTGATTTTGAGGAAATCGAATAAAAAAGCACTACATTCTCTATGAAGGGAGTCTCCAGATCATTTTTCACTCATTTTTTCACCCTTACCTTTTTTGTGGTGGTCGCCTTGGCTTATTTCCACCCTGTGTTACAGGGAAAAGTCATTTTCCAGTCTGATATTATGCAGTATACTGGCATGGCCAAGGAACAAAACGATTTCAGAAAGAATTACGATAAAGAGCCCTACTGGACGAACGGTGCATTTGGTGGGATGCCTACCTATCAGCTAGGAGCCAACTATCCGCATAACTACGTAAAAAAGCTAGATCGGGCCCTGAGGTTTCTTCCCAGACCGGCCGACTATCTGTTTTTGTATTTTCTGGGTTTCTACATTCTCCTCTGCTGTTTAAAGATTGATTATAAACTGGCAGTCATTGGGGCGCTGGCATTTGGATTTTCAACTTATCTCATTATTATCCTTGGAGTAGGGCATAATGCCAAGGCACATGCCATAGCATATTTACCAATGATTCTGGGGGGAATAATGCTCAGTTTCAGGAACAAGTATTTCTGGGGTTTTGTACTCACCGCACTTGGTATGGCTCTGGAGATCAATGCCAACCATTATCAGATGACTTATTACTTTATGCTGTTGGTACTGGTAATTGGCGTGGTACTGCTGATCGATTCCATAAGAAATAAGGCACTACTTTCCTACCTGAAATCGGTTGGGGTCCTT
This sequence comes from Flavobacteriaceae bacterium, assembly GCA_013042255.1. Lineage (GTDB taxonomy): Bacteria > Bacteroidota > Bacteroidia > Flavobacteriales > Flavobacteriaceae > Muriicola. The sequence continues at coordinate 28,325 of JABDQK010000097.1, forward strand.
TTCTTGGCCGTGTTTCTAGGGATAGCGGTTAATGCTACGGCATTGATGGCCACTAAGGAATACGCAGATTGGAGTACCCGGGGAAGCTCCGAACTCACTGTTAATCCCGATGGCTCTCCAAAAGACGCTACACAGGGTTTAAGCAAGGATTATATTACTGAATACAGTTATGGCCTCACAGAATCCTTAAATCTATTCGTTCCCAGGCTATTTGGTGGCTCTAATAACGAAGATCTGGGAACAAATTCAAAGGCCTATGCCTACCTGACGGAACAGGGCGTGCCCAGGAGCCAGGCCCTGGAATTTGCCAGCGGACTTCCTCTTTACTGGGGTTCACAGCCAATTGTGGCTGGTCCTGCTTACGTGGGGGCCATTCTGGTCTTTTTGTTTGTGATGGGATTGATTCTTGTTAAAGGAAGGACGAAATGGTGGTTACTCGGAGGAGTCTTACTGTCACTTCTACTATCCTGGGGAAAAAATTTTGGATGGCTCACCGATTTTATGATCGATTATTTTCCGTTCTACGATAAGTTCAGGGCGGTGTCTTCCATTCAGGTAGTTCTTGAACTCTGTGTCCCTGTCCTCGGAGTGCTGGCTGTTTCCGAATTGCTTGGAACCAGGCGAAAGAGGGAAGAGAAGTTGAAAGCACTTAAACTGTCTTTTCTTATATGTGCAGGCATTGGAGTGGTACTCTTGCTGGTTAAAGGGATGTTCGATTTTGACGGATTGAACGATGAAGTGTATCAAAGATATTTTGGTGACGAGGTTCTGGCCATGATTAAAAGAGACCGGGAGGCGGTGTACATTAACGACACGTTGAGATCGCTCATTTTTGTACTTCTCACAGCGGTACTACTTTGGTTTTTTATTAAAGAAAAGATCAAAGAGCGAATCATGTTAGTTTTCCTTGCTGTTCTCATCTGTTTCGACCTGGTTGGAGTGGCTTTGCGATATGTGGATCAGGACGATTTTGTATCGAAAAGGAGAATGAATCAGCCATTTCAAATTTCCAACACAGACAAACAAATACTGGCCGATACCACAGTATACAGGGTATATGATACCTCGGAGGGATTAAATGGTGCAAGAACCTCATATTTCCACAAATCAATAGGGGGGTACCACGCTGCCAAACCGGCTGTTATTCAGGATCTTTTTGAATACCACATCTATCGCAATAATCGGCAGGTTCTCAATATGCTCAATGTAAAATACGTCATTCAGCAGAATGAGGAAGGACAGCGTGTAGCTTCGATTAACCCTGAGGCACAGGGCAATGCCTGGTTTGTTGAACTTTTGCTGCCGGTACAGACAGCCGATGAAGAGATCATGGCACTAGACAGTATGAAACTCGCATCAGAAGCCGTTTTTAATCGCTCAGATTTCCCCTTGATCAATCAATTTCGTTATGAAATAGATTCTACAGCAAGCATTAGTTTGTTGAACTATAAACCCAATCAGTTAGAATATCTTACTGTGAATGATCACGATGGGATTGCTGTATTTTCAGAACTTTATTATCCTCAGGGCTGGAATGCCTATCTGGACGGAAAAAAAGTTCCTTATTTCAGGGTAAATTATGGTTTGCGGGCCATGGAGGTTCCCAGCGGAGAGCACAAAATTGAATTTAAATTTGAACCGGAAGTCATTGCCAGGGGAAGTATGATTACCATGATTAGTTCAATCTTGTTTGGGATCATTTTAGTTGGAGGCGGGTTTTTCGCCTATTTCAAGTCGAGGAAAAAGCAGCTCAAGGAATGAAAAAAGTGCTCATCGTAACTTACTA
>JABDQK010000109.1 GCA_013042255.1 Flavobacteriaceae bacterium
CGGTATCCATGAACAGCGAAGCCTTTTGGATGATGCGCTTACAGTCGCTGATCTATGCAAAAATGGGCGACAAGAAAGGCGCTATAGAAGCTGCAAAAAAATCCCTGGCTGTGGCCAAAGCTGCCAATAATGCCGACTACGTTAAGCTCAATGAAGATTCCTTAAAAGAATGGGGAGCCATGTAAAGGAATTAAAAAAACCTGATTAAAAACCCTTGCCCTGCAAGGGTTTTTTTATGTTTCTAAAGGAGGGTTTCGTAAAATCCTATCAAATCCTTCCAGGGCCATGGCGAGGAGGATTACAAGGGTGCAACCAAAAGCATTGAGCCACAGGTATGACATCCAATCGCCAAGGAACCCTACAATGACAATAGCCTGAGTAATAATGGCCGCTACAAAAACGGCGTTCCCCTTGATAAACTTAAAGAAAAAAGCCAGGAGAAAAATACCCAGAACATTCCCGTAGAATATCGATCCAATGATATTCACCAATTGGATAAGGTTATCAAAAAGGTCGGCCACACCAGCTATAAAAATGGCTATAATCCCCCACATAAGAGTGAAGCCCTTTGAAACTTTAACGTAGTGCTTTTGGGAAAATTCCGTTTTCTTATTTCGTTTGTATAGGTCAAGGGCAGTAATAGTTCCCAGGGCATTTAATTCGGATGCAGTAGATGACATCGCTGCCGACAGGATTACAGCCAATAACAACCCGATAAGACCCTTGGGCAGATTATTGAGGATAAAGTGAATAAATACATAGTCTTTGTCGTTGGTCTGGACCAGGTCATCGGCCTGTGCTATCAGTAGTTTAGCCCTTTCCCGGTTTACTCTTTCTTTTTGATTGACCTCCAGAATTTGTTGTTTAGCCTCTACCGTTGCCGCGTATTCCTTTAATTTCAGGGCCGCATAAAATTTATCCTGGGCCATCAATTTTTCTGTTTCAATCTCCCTGTGTCGATCCTCTAATTCCTGATAGTCCTCGGAAAATTCAGAATTCTCTACTGCAATTCGGGCCGCAGGATTAAAATTAATCGGAGAGGGGTTGTACTGATAAAAAACAAAAACCATTACCCCCACAAGCAGAATAAAAAACTGCATGGGAATTTTAAATATCCCGTTGAATATCAGACCGAGCTGACTCTCCCTTACCGATTTTCCTGAAAGATATCTCTGTACCTGACTCTGGTCGGTACCGAAATAGGCCAGGGCAAGGAAAAAACCACCGGTAATTCCGCTCCAGAAGGTGTACCTGCTTGAGGTATTCAGATCAAAATCAAGAATATTCAATTTTTCACTGGCCCCGGCAATTTTCAGTGCATTACTGAATGTCAATTCAGGGGGTAAAGCTCCTAGGATAAAAAAGAAAGCAATGAACATTCCTGTCATGATGATGATCATTTGCTGCTTCTGTGTTACACTTACCGCTTTGGTACCTCCTGATACGGTGTAAATAATAACCAGAATACCAATGATGATATTTAAGGTAAGCAGGTCCCATCCAAGTACCGCTGAAAGGATGATAGATGGGGCATATATGGTAATTCCTGCTGCAAGGCCACGTTGAATAAGGAATAATATGGCGGCCAGGGAACGCGTTTTGAGGTCGAATCTTCTTTCGAGGAATTCGTAGGCAGTATATACTTTGAGTTTATGGTAGAGGGGCACAAAGACCATGCAGATCACAATCATGGCAAGGGGCAGGCCAAAATAAAACTGAACAAAGCCCATCCCGTCATGAAACGCCTGCCCTGGAGTTGAGAGAAATGTTATGGCACTGGCCTGGGTAGCCATTACAGACAAACCTATCGTCCACCACCTTGCCTGATTTCCGCCAAGAACATAGTCGCTTACGTTCTTACTGCCTTTAGTTTTCCAAACGCCATAGACTACGATAAACAATAAGGTTCCGGAGAGTACAAACCAGTCTAAATTCCCCATAAATCAGGCGTTAGAAATCATAATGAAATAAAAGGTAAGGATATAAAGGGCATTGAGGATGATCACCAGGGAATATTCTCTTTTCCATTTTTTTACTTCGTCCATTACTTACCTTTTACAGGAGTTTGATTTTGCACTTTAGCTTTATTCTGGGACAACATATTGGCGAATAGTTTAAAGGCTCCGGAGACGCCTGCTGGTAACTCCCTGAAAAAGCTGAGGCCGGTATAAATGTACGTTCCTTTTCCATAGGAGGCAATCAAAAGACTTCCTTCTTTTTCAGTTTCGTCCTGATCTGCCATAGCGAGCACAGGAGTGAATGCATCATCCCATTGATCTGGGAAATACAGCCCACGCTCCTGTATCCAGCCATCGAAGTCCTTTTCTGTGATGGTATTCGGAAATGTCATCAGTGGATGCTCAGGATCGAGGATCCTTACAGGGGTGGATTCATCTGTGACCCTGTCCCTGGAAACATGAATGGGGTAGGGGGCCAGATTATCAAATTTGAGTCCGCTTCGCCCTGAAGTATTGTATTGCACGATCAGGTTACCCCCTTCCTTTACGTAGTCGAGCAGCGCATCCTGTTTAAATCTCATGTCGTCCACTACGTTGTAAGCCCTTATTCCTACAACAATGGCATCAAAAGGTGAAAGTGAACCTTTTTGAATATCCTCAGGGGAAATTGTGTGGACCGTATATCCTATTTGTTCCAGACTTTGCGGGATGTCATCTCCTGCACCCATTATATATCCTATATTCTGGCCTGTTTTTTTGATATCAAGACGAACTACCTTGGTTTCAGAAGGGAGTAAAACAGTCTGAGTAGGGATATGGTCATAAGCGATTGTGATCAATTCCTTGCTCAGGGTCTCGTTATTAATGGTAAGTACAGGAGCAATGATTCCTTCACTTTCATTAGCGGGAGGGGTGATCACAAACCGGAAGATCTTTTCCTCTCCGTCCTTGTCTAGCCGAACCGGTATTTGCTGCCGGTCGGCCATCCATCCATCGGGGATATTCAGGCTTAAATTTCCTTGCACATTGTCTTTTAACGCCTTTACAGCGACAGAGATTTCTTTCGGGGCAGCATCGGCAAAGATTAAAACCTTATCCGGGATAGAGGCAGATGCCGCAGGAAGAATGTTAAACGGACTATAGAGCTCTCCTTTATCGGGCCTGGAATACCGATGTATCAGCGGCCTGTTAATATTTAAGGTCACACCTTCAATTTCGAGAGTAAAACGGGCTGTGAAAGCAGGGGGTGTTTCGGGTTTACCGACTAAAGCGAAATCATCTATTTTGTACATTCCCAGACTACCTTTTTGCCTTAGCCAATAGGGACCTGAGTATCTCATATTAGCAGGTACCTCAAGACGTAAATCATAAATTTTTCGAATGTTGTTTCTCAGGACTTCTCCTGGTTCAATACTTGTATTTTCACCGAGAGAAATCGATTTTAAAATTATTGAAGTATCACTTCTATTGATCGCCTCAACATTCACATTTTCAACATTATCAGGATTTGAATATGCTGATTCAGAAGAAGCTTCCAGATAGAGGCCGGCCACACTTACGATTAGGTCTTTTAGTTCTTCTGTTTTTATTTTTTTCCAGTGCTCATCCTTTATCTTTATCAGCAGATTATAGGCGGTGAGCAGATCATTTATATGAGTTGAAGGATCCTTAAAATTAAAATTCTCCTCTACCCTGTAAAGAATTTCGCCAATGGCTTCACCACCTTCTAAGCGAGACCAGGAAGTATCTATCCCTTCAAAAAGGTTGGAAGGATCCTTAGTAGGCATATCTCCTTTGAGCAATTCAATGTACTCCTGTTCTTCTCCCCTTGAAGTTAAGCGGCCAAAGCCCTGACATAGGTGCTGACTACTGGCGATGGAGGCAATTTCGTTGTTAGACATTCCTAAGGCTGGGTAATAGACCCCGGTGTTGAGTTCGATCAATCTGGATTTATCAGCTTTTTCAAAATTTTCCTGACTTCCGTAAAACCACCAGGAAGTATTAAAGAACAACCTTTTGGGATTCCAGGGCTCCAGTTTACCGAGTTGATCAGAATACGCTTTAGGGTCGCCTGCCAGATCAAATGCTTCAACGCTGAGAATAGCCGAGGAGGTATGGTGCCCGTGGGTTGATCCCGGAGTACGGTGATCAAATCGATTGACGATCACGTCCGGCTTAAACTGGCGAATAAGATGAACCACGTCACCCAAAACAACCTCCTTATCCCATAATCTCAGGGTTTCGTCGGGATGTTTTGAATATCCAAAGTCATTGGCCCGGGTAAAGAACTGTTTTCCGCCGTCTACTCTTCGCGCGGCTAAAAGTTCCTGGGTACGCAAAACACCCAGCAGTTCCCGCAATTCGGGTCCGATAAGATTTTGTCCGCCATCACCTCTTGTAACAGAGAGATAGGCAGTACGCGCATGTACTTCATTGGAGAGATATGAAATCAGGCGGGTATTCTCATCATCCGGATGCGCCGCGATATACATGGCAGATCCAAGGAAATTGAGTTTTTGCAGGTTGTGGAATATGTCTGTTGAGGAAGGTCTGTCTGGTGCCTGGCCGTAATTTAGAACTGAAACCAGCAGGAAACAAAGAAGCATTCTCAGTCGGTATCGCATGTTTGGTCGAATTGCTTGTTGTTCAAAGATAGAAAGATAAACAGGCTGTAAAAGGGTTTTTAGAACTTCTTTAACAGCTTA
>JABDQK010000112.1 GCA_013042255.1 Flavobacteriaceae bacterium
GATGAGGCTTCTGGCCAGACCATTATATCAGGAATGGGAGAACTTCACCTTGATATCATCACCGATCGTCTCCGAAGAGAGTTTAAGGTTGATGTGAACCAGGGACAACCTCAGGTTGAATACAAGGAAGCGATCACAAGGCCTGCCAATCACAGAGAGGTTTACAAGAAACAAACAGGAGGTAGAGGTAAATTCGCAGATATCGTATTTACCATGGAGCCTTCTACGGAAGAAAAACCCGGACTCGAATTCGTCAATGTGATCAAGGGGGGTAATATTCCTAAAGAATACATTCCTTCTGTTGAGAAAGGATTCAGAGAGGCCATGAAAAACGGTCCTTTGGCCGGATTTGAAATGGATAGCATGAAGGTAGTCCTGAAGGACGGATCTTTCCACCCTGTGGATTCTGATTCTCTTTCTTTTGAACTGGCTGCCAAGCTGGGGTATAAAGAGGCTGCCAAAGCTGCCCGTGCCGTTTTGATGGAGCCGATAATGAAGTTAGAGGTGCTTACGCCGGAAGAGAACATGGGTGATATAGTAGGTGACCTTAACAGGCGAAGAGGACAGGTAAACAACATGGACGACAGAGCCGGGGCCAAAGTGATCAAAGCAGAGGTGCCGCTTTCGGAAATGTTTGGATATGTTACTGCTCTGAGGACTTTATCTTCAGGTAGGGCAACAAGTACAATGGAGTTTTCGCACTATGCCGAAACACCTACAAATATTGCAGAAGAGGTGATAAAAGCAACCAAAGGGGTAACCGCTTAATTCTTAGGAGATGAGTCAGAAAATCAGAATAAAGTTAAAATCATACGATTACAACCTGGTAGATAAGTCTGCCGAGAAGATAGTTAAAACAGTAAAAACTACCGGAGCTGTAGTAACAGGACCTATCCCGTTGCCTACACACAAAAAGATTTTTACAGTTTTACGTTCACCCCATGTTAACAAGAAGTCGAGAGAGCAATTTCAATTGAGCTCTTACAAGCGATTACTTGATATATACAGTTCTTCTTCCAAAACCATTGACGCGCTCATGAAATTAGAGCTGCCAAGTGGGGTGGAAGTAGAGATCAAAGTGTGATGAAAGCAAAGGAAGGCAGTGTGCTTTCCGCGACATGTCCGGAGCGATTTGCGAAGGAAAAACGGTAACAAAAATACATTCGGGGTCGAATTATTTTTGGCCCTGTTTTTTTGTCAGATAATTTAGAATAGTAAAAACAATTAATAATAAATAGTATGTCTGGGTTAATAGGAAAAAAAGTAGGCATGACCAGCATCTTTGACGACAATGGAAAGAATGTTCCATGTACGGTCATTGAGGCAGGACCATGTGTGATTACCCAAGTCAGAACCGAAGAGGTAGACGGGTATAACGCCCTTCAACTCGGTTTCGATGACAAGGCAGAAAATCGTGCTAAAAAGTCCGAAAAGGGACATTTTAAAAAGGCAGGTGCTTCTCCTAAGAAAAAAGTCGTCGAGTTCCGTGATTTTGAAGGAGAACACAAATTGGGAGATACCCTTGGGGTAGATCTGTTTGTGGAAGGGGAGTTTGTGGATGTAACTGCAACTTCAAAAGGTAAAGGATTTCAGGGGGTTGTTAAAAGACATGGTTTCGCCGGTGTCGGACAGGCTACCCACGGACAGCACAACCGTTTAAGGGCTCCTGGATCTATCGGTGCAGCCTCATATCCCGCCAGAGTTTTTAAGGGAATGAAAATGGCCGGAAGAATGGGCGGAGAACGGGTAACTGTTCAAAACCTGCGCGTCTTGAAAATAGTTCCGGAAAAAAACCTGATCGTTTTGAAAGGGTGTGTGCCCGGTCATAAGAACGCATATTTAACGATTGAGAAATAATGAAAGTAGCAGTCTTAGATATCAACGGAAAAGAAACAGGGAGAAAGGCAGACCTTTCTGATGCTGTTTTTAAGATAGAGCCTAATACACATGCCATTTACCTGGATGTAAAACAATACAGGGCTCACCAGAGACAAGGTACTCACAAGGCCAAAGAAAGAGCTGAAATTGTGGGGAGTACCCGTAAGATCAAAAAGCAAAAGGGAACCGGAACCGCAAGGGCAGGTAGCATCAAGTCGCCTATTTTTCGCGGAGGTGGTAGGATCTTTGGGCCAAGGCCTAAGGATTACAGCCTTAAGCTCAATAAAAACCTGAAGCGTCTGGCCCGTAAATCGGCTCTGAGTATCAAGAATCAGGAAAAGGCGATTATGGTAGTTGAGGACTTTAACTTCGAGAGCCCTAAGACCAAGGATTTTCTACAGGTTCTCAAAGGTCTCGGACTGGAAAATAAAAAGTCCCTCTTTGTCTTGGGCGAATCAAATAATAACGTATATTTGTCGTCGCGCAATTTGGAAGGTTCTGAGGTTG
>JABDQK010000114.1 GCA_013042255.1 Flavobacteriaceae bacterium
TCACGATTTCGATGTATTTGCTGGCACCTCCTTGCGGACTTATGTCAAGGGGATTCTTAAAAGGCGGAGAAACGATCAGCTGGTTCTGGACATCCTGAAGCTTGATGTATTCATCGAAATACAACCTGATTTTTTTAGCGGAAAAATTGGTGCTTAGATTTTCAGGTTCAGCATTAACCAGAACGGGAGGTTCGGTGTCTCTGGGTCCCCCGGTAGGACTGCCGCGTCTGGCACATTGAAACAAGGCAAGGACAATAAACAGAACGAATACTCCAGAAAGAAATCGCTTTACGTTAGCCATTAATCCCAATGTTTGGGCAAAGAAACAACTAATTTGCAGAATTCTAAAATCAGGGTACCATAGCCATTGTCGCGATGTAAACTTCAACTTCGCCGGCCTCAAGCAGGACCTTTGAACAGGCTTCCAGTGTAGCCCCTGTGGTCACTACGTCATCTACGAGCAGAATCCTGCATCCATGTAGAATTGAAGGGTATAATAGCTTAAAAGCTGGTTTTTCGTGTTGCCATCGGAATATCCTTGATTTTTGAGTTTGAGTACGGGTATGGGATGTTTTGGAAAGAATGTCTTCTCTGTAGTCGGCCTTGAGTTGAATGGCAAGTTCCTGGCCAAATCCGGCTACCTGGTTGTAGCCTCTTTTTTTTAATTTTTTGGGATGAAGGGGAACAGAGATAACCATGTCAATTTCGGGAAGTGCATCGTCCTGCTTTAAAATTTCTCCATACCATTTTCCGAGGAGGTTACTTATACTGGGTTGATTGCGATATTTGAGGTAATGAAGGAGGTTTTGAACCAGTCCGTTTTCATAGAAATACAGATAGCTTGCCGCTTTTTGAACGGGTATTCGTCCATAAAAAACCTGATCTAAACTGTTTTCTGTGGAAAAATTGAACTCGGTAAGTGGTAATTGGGCTCGACAAGAGACACATAAAACCTGCTCTCCCCGATATAATCGTGCATTACATCCAAAACAGACAGGGGGTACCAGAATGGTGTTGAGATCATTTATTATATTTGGTAGCTTACTGAAATTCAAATCTGAACGTATCAAAACCTACTTGCAACGTACCCCCTAGCGAATGGACTTTCAAGAAACTAAATTCAACTACAAAATCATCCTGGCGGCTTTGGTGGCGGTAATTATAGGAATTCTAATTGCCTTTTATTACAGCTATGCACAATCTCAGAACCAGATTTCGTATCTGGAAGACGAAAAAACTCTTCTGGTTAGGGATCTTACCTTAATGAAAACAGAGGTAGATCGTCTGTCGGCACTCAACGAGGTCAATGAAATTGAGTTACAGGATTCCAGGGACCGCGTGCAGCAATTACTCGATTCTGTTGGGCGTCTCAATTTTACTATCGGGAAACTCAGCGAATTTAAGAACGAACTCCGCAAATTGGAAGCACAGTACGACAGTATTAAATTAAAGAACAATCTTTTACGCTATAACAACAGATTGCTGGCTGATAAGTTTAACGAATCTCAGGAAGTGCTTGAAGAGCTGAGAGGAAGAAGCAGTTCCCTTGCACAGGCCGAAGCGCTTCTAAGGAGAAAGAACCAGGAACTAAGCAGGGAACTCAAGATGAAAAGTTACCTCAACCTGAGCAATGCCGAAGGCAGTGGCTTTAGAATGCGTAGCGGTAGACCTATCAAAACCAATAAGGCTTCAACTATTGAAAAACTCAGGGGTTGTATAACCGTACAGGCAGATCCCAACACGTTGGCACCTAAGGAGAAAGTGCTGTATTTTCAATTTCTCGGTCCGAATATGGGAATCATCGAAGACAATGCCAACATCATTTCAGTAAATGGCAATATATACAGTAAGCGGGTAACCCTGATCTTCAGAGGTGAAGAAATGAGTGTATGCGACTTTATAACTGTTCCCGAAGGGTCACTGCTCGATGGGACCTATACCCTTAATGTATTTGAAGACGAAAAATTACTGGCTACGGCAGAATTTCAGTTAAAATAATCCATCCTATCTTTTACTAAAGTTCTATTTTTGCGCCATGGCAAATCAAGAAGATATATTTAAAAAGGTCATTTCACACGCCAAGGAGTACGGCTATGTGGTGCAGTCGAGTGAAATTTATGATGGTCTTAGTGCAGTATATGATTATCTCCAGAACGGAGCTGAGTTAAAAAAGAATATCAGGGAATACTGGTGGCAGGCCATGGTGCAGCTCAACGAGAATATTGTTGGAATCGATTCAGCCATCTTTATGCATCCCACTATATGGAAGGCCTCGGGGCACGTCGATGCCTTTAATGACCCTTTGATCGATAATAAAGACTCTAAAAAAAGATATCGGGCAGATGTGTTAATCGAGGATTATGTGGCTAAAATTGAAGCTAAAATTGACAAGGAAATAAAAAAGGCAGCTAAGCGCTTTGGAGATTCCTTTGACGAAGCCCAGTACCGTGCAACCAACCCCAGGGTTTTAGACTACCAGAAGCGATCTGAGATTATTCTTCAAAGAATGGCCAGATCCCTGGAGAAGGAAGACCTGGCCGATGTTAAAGACCTTATCGAGGAACTTGAGATTGCCTGCCCTCTTTCCGGTTCCAGAAACTGGACAGATGTAAAACAATTTAACCTGATGTTCGGTACAAAACTCGGAGCATCAGCTGATTCTGCAATGGACCTGTATCTGCGTCCGGAGACGGCTCAGGGGATTTTTGTAAATTTTCTCAATGTTCAAAAATCAGGACGTCTGAAGATTCCATTTGGGATCG
>JABDQK010000117.1 GCA_013042255.1 Flavobacteriaceae bacterium
AGAAAACCGGGTTAAAATGGAAAAATTAATTACGGTTTTTATAAATTAATAGTTAAATTAGCAAACGTTTAAATCAAGAAATATGGAACTTAAGAAGAATCCTAAAGCCGATTTAAGAAAGAATAGTGGCCTCTATTTTGTTCTTGGGTTAGTTGTTGTAATGCTATTGGTATTTATCGCCTTTGAGTGGAAGACCTATGATAAAGTAGCTGATTATGATATCTCTCTCAATGTAGAAGATGCCCTTGATGAAGAGGTTCCAATGACGGAACAGATCAAAACACCTCCGCCCCCACCACCTCCTGCTGCGCCTGAAGTGATTGAAGTGGTTGAAGATGAAGAGGAGGTTGAGGAAACCGTAATTGAGTCTACAGAAACCAGTCAGGAAGAAGAGATCATTGAAGTGGAGGATGTTGAAGTAGAAGAAGATGACCTCGACGTTGATGTACCTTTTGCAGTTATCGAAGATGTACCAGTATTTCCGGGTTGTGAAGGAGCAAGTGATAAAAGAGCTTGTTTTAATGAAATGATGCAAAAGCATATTATTAAGAATTTCCGCTATCCCGAAATTGCTCAGGAAATGGGCGTTCAGGGAAGAGTAAGTGTAATGTTTACCATTCAGAAAGACGGAAGTATTGGAAATATACGTTACAGAGGTCCGGACAAAAACCTTGAAGCAGAAGCTCTTAGGATTATCCAGAAATTGCCAAAAATGACTCCTGGAAAACAAAGAGGAAGACCTGTAAGGGTACCCTTTAGTATTCCAATTGTATTTAAGTTGCAATAGGAGATTATTAAAATATATAACCCCGTCTGAAATGACGGGGTTTTTTTATGCTGTACGCTCAATGCATGGTTTTATCATCCGCTGCAGGAGGTTCGATGTCAATAATTCCTAAACTTAGCATAAACAGTATCAATTCGTTGCAAAAATATACTCCGGACCCTATCTTTGCACCCTTATAAATTCGATGATGAAGTCGGCTGTAAGCACGGTAAAAACACATTCCTGGACATTGACATTTTCTGACTTTAAAGAGATTACCAAAGCAAGGCTTGCCCTAAGTGTGGTGTTTTCCTCTGTAGCCGGTTATTTTTTAGGAGCCGATCAGGTAGAATGGACATCTGTCCTCATGCTTGCCGTTGGTGGATATTGTATGGTAGGTGCGTCAAATGCGTTTAATCAGGTTATAGAAAAAGATCTGGACGCATTGATGTCAAGGACAAAGAACCGACCTGTACCTTCAGGCAGAATGACTCCTTCTGCAGCTTTGACAATTGCAGTAATAATGACCTTGCTCGGAATCGGGATTCTCTACTTTTTGAATCCGAAAACGGCCATGTTCGGTGCAATTGCCATCTTTTTGTACACCAGTGTATACACTCCCTTAAAGACGATTACGCCTTTATCTGTTTTTGTTGGTGCTATCCCGGGTGCAATACCGTTTATGCTGGGATGGGTGGCAGCGACCAACGATTTTGGAATAGAACCAGGAACCCTTTTTATGATTCAGTTTTTCTGGCAATTCCCACATTTCTGGGCCCTGGCATGGATGCTGGATGAGGACTATAAAAAAGCAGGGTTTAAAATGCTCCCAACCGGGAAAAAAGATAAGGGAACTGCAGTACAAATTATTATGTACACCGTATGGATGATTGTCATTTCTGTCATCCCGGTTTTTGGGATCACAGGCCGCCTGCATCTCTCTGTAACCGGAGCGATTATCATTTTACTCATGGGGTTGATCATGCTGGTTTTCGCCTTAAGATTATTTGAAAAGAGAAACAATGCTACCGCCAGAAAATTAATGCTGGCCAGCGTGACGTACATAAGCCTGATGCAACTGGTTTATGTAGCAGATAAATTTATTACGCAAATATGGATTTAACACAGGGGACACAAAAGGAGAAGAATGCCAGGGCAAAAAAGATGATGCTTTGGTTTGGGATTGTTAGCCTGCTAATGGGATTTGCCGGGTGGACCAGTGCTTTTATAGTAAGTAGTTCAAGAGAAGATTGGTTAAATGATTTTCAGTTGCCTACGGCCTTTTTCTTTAGTACAGCTGTACTTATCCTTAGTAGTCTTACTTATATTCAGGCCAAACGCCTAGTAAAAAAGGATGCTCAGAAAGCAGCAACGAGATGGTTATACGGAACCCTGCTGTTGGGAATCATATTTATCATTCTTCAGTTTACGGGCTTTAACGAAATTATTGCACAGGGGTATTATTTCACAGGTCCCACAAGTAATATAACCATGTCTTACATCTTCCTGATCGCTGCCGTTCATATTGTGCACGTGATAGCGGGGATGATTTCACTGATTGTGGTCCTGGTAAGGCAGCAGCAGGGTAAATACTCCTCAGCTAATATGCTGGGGATGGAACTGGGTGCTACCTTCTGGCATTTTCTCGATCTTTTATGGGTCTATTTAATGCTGTTTTTCTATTTCTTTTAAAGCAGGAGAAAAAATCTCTTCCATTCAGCATGGAATCGCTTTTCTTTAGCCTAAAAAAATGTATTTTTGCTAAAATTATCTTAATAAGATCATAAGTATATGGATTCGACGATCTCAACAGGAGCAGAAGAAGAAAGTGTATGGGGTGGCGGTAACCAGCCATTAGGTGCAAGTTACGGCAAATTGATGATGTGGTTCTTCATCGTTTCTGATGCCCTTACCTTTTCAGGATTTTTAGCTTCTTACGGATTTTCCAGATTCAAATTTATTGAGACCTGGCCAATTGCCGATGAGGTATTTACGCACGTACCTTTTATTCACGGGAATTTTCCCATGTACTACGTGGCGTTTATGACTTTTATCCTGATCATGTCCTCTGTAACTATGGTGCTTGCAGTAGATGCCGGTCACAGAATGATGAAAAACAGGGTGATCCTCTACATGTTTCTTACGATCATCGGAGGAGCAATTTTCGTTGGCTCACAGGCCTGGGAATGGGCAACTTTTATCAAAGGAGATTATGGTGCCCTTGAGACCAAAGGTGGACGCATCCTGCAGTTTGTTAAAGCAGATACCGGAGAACGCGCTGCCCTGGCAGATTTTGCTGAACAGATAGAAACGGAAAGAGTGACCCAGCAAAAGAATGTTGGGATCTGGTACTCAGATGAAACTTCTCTTCCTTCCTATTCCCTGGAAGAAGTCACTCAGGGATTCTTAACTAATCCAAATATCCTGATCCGTACCGAAACGATTAATGAAGAAGGAGAGAAGACTCTTTTAACCCGGGAAGAATCTTTGGCCAAAATTAAAGATGCTAGTTTAGTAGTGGAAGGGGCTAATCTCGTCAGAAATGAATACGGAAGCCGACTTTTCGCCGATTTCTTTTTCTTTATTACCGGTTTTCACGGATTCCACGTGTTTTCAGGAGTCGTGATCAACGTCATCATCTTCTTTAACATCATCCTGGGTACTTATGAAAGGAGAGGACATTACGAAATGGTTGAAAAGGTCGGTCTCTACTGGCACTTTGTAGATCTTGTATGGGTATTTGTCTTTACCTTCTTTTACCTTGTATAATTGTCTGATTAATAGTAATAAACGACTTCAATATGTCACACGAACATAAATTAGCCATCTTCAGAGGGACCTTGAAATTCAAGTCGAATACCCAGAAAATATGGGGTGTCCTGATCTTTTTATCTATAGTTACAACCGTTGAGGTAGCCTTGGGTATTACCAAACCTGAAATTCTTGTGGCTAATACTTTTATAGGAATGAAATTGCTCAACTGGATATTCATCATCCTGACCCTGGTGAAGGCCTATTATATAGCCTGGGATTTTATGCACCTCCGCGATGAGAAAAGTTCCCTGAGAAGGGCAATTGTATGGACACCTATCTTCCTGGTGAGCTACCTGATATTTATTCTGTTGTTCGAAGCCGATTACATTTACAACGTCTTTAAAGACGGTTATATACAATGGAATTTCTAACACGGAATTAACAACTTTAAAAGACGGTATAAGAACCGTCTTTTTTATTTTTGTACAGTTTCTTGTCGCCCATGAAAAAGACCTTTGTCTTAGTTGTTTTATTTATCCTTCCTTTAGTTGCATATCTCTTTTTTGCCTCAGGGGTAAATAATTTTGGACGCCTTCCCACCCTCACTGAAGAAGTAGAAGATATCCTTGCAATAAACCCGGAGGTTAGTCTTCAGGATAAGATCACTATTTTGGGATTTTTAGGGAAAGATGCCGATTTGAGAAAGGGGAACGCTTTTAACCTCAATCAAAAGATCTATAAGCGTTTTTACGAGTTTCACGATTTCCAGATGGTCATGGTGATGCCGTTTGGGACGGAAGATGTAGTTGAAAATATCTACCAGGAACTCAATGAGCTTACAGATGC